>CAYNHL010000067.1:0-12187 GCA_964397015.1 uncultured Desulfobacterales bacterium
CTGTTTTTTCAAATTGCCACTGCAACAGCGGGAAGGTGGAAAAAACAGGTTCAATGCCGAAAGTCAGAAGACGTGCCGGAATTTAAGGTGTGTAAAACCTGATGGCAAAGGGTTTTGCAGGATATTAATGTCCTGTGAAACCCTTTTTTGGTTTTACAGGCAATACATCGCGAGGTAATCTCATGTCATTGCTTGAAGACACCATTTCAAACATCAGAAAAGAATTGAATCATTCCGCTTTAAAAGCCGCCAGAGAAAGGCTGCGCAACCAGGCCAAACCCCAGGGCAGTTTAGGGATCATGGAGGATGTAGCATCCCGCCTGGCCGCCATCAAAGGTACCATTGACGTAAAACTTGCCAACAAACAGATCGTGACCTGTGCCGGAGACCATGGGGTTGTGGCTGAAGGAGTCAGCCTGTTCCCTGCAGAAGTCACCCCCCAGATGGTGCTCAATTTTGCTGCTGGCGGGGCATCGGTCAACGTGATCGCCCGGCATGCCGGGGCCGATGTAAAAGCTGCGGACATAGGGGTAAACTATGATTTTGACCCGGCATTGCCCATTTTTCATAAAAAGGTAAAATACGGCACCTCAAATTTCACAAAGGAACCGGCCATGACCCGTGATGAAGCCATATTGTCAATCGAGGCCGGTATTGAAATCGTAGAAGAGCTTGAAGCTCAAAAACCGCTGGATCTGCTGGGTACTGGAGATATGGGCATCGGCAATACAACCCCTTCATCAGCTGTAATTGCAGCATTCTCAGGGCTTCCGGTTGAAAAACTGACAGGTCGCGGCACGGGGATCGACGATATCACCCTGGCCAATAAAATTGCGGTAATTCAAAAGGGCCTGGATCTGCACAAACCTGATCCCAAAGATCCTCTTGATATTCTTTCCAAGGTCGGAGGACTTGAGATCGGGGCGCTGGCCGGCCTGGTCCTGGGAGCTGCGGCCAGGGGCATTCCTGTGATCTGCGACGGATTGATCTCCACGGCCGGTGCATTGATAGCCTGTGAACTTGCCCCGGCTGCAGTAAACTATCTTTTCGTCAGTCACAAATCCGTGGAAATCGGTCACAGATACATGCATGACCGCCTGGGACTCGAACCGCTGATTGACCTGAAATTCAGGTTGGGAGAGGGTACCGGCGCAGCTGTATGCATGGAACTGCTGGACCTGGCCACAAGGATCCTTGCCGACATAAAAACCTTTGAAGAGGTTGGAGTCACCAATGTCGAGTGAATAAGACCGGTCAATTTTGTTGAGTTTAATAGAAAAAAGATATATAACCTGCGATTATGTTTATGAATGTAATCGAGCTGATAGGAAAAAAAACCCTGGGGGCCGTTTCATCGGCCGGCCGCATGACCCTGTTTGTACTCGAAGGTCTCAGGCTTTGCTGTTTAAGGCCCCTGCAGGCTGACAAGATCCTGGATCATACCTGGTTTATTGGTGCGAAATCCATCTTTGTCATACTGCTGACCGCCCTGTTTACCGGGATGGTGCTCGGGCTGCAGGGGTATTACTCCCTGGTCAAATTCGGCTCAGAGGCCATGCTTGGATCCGCAGTGGCCCTGAGCCTGGTCAGGGAACTTGGCCCGGTTTTCACCGCCATCATGATAACGGCCCGGGCAGGCTCGGCCATGTCGGCTGAAATTGGGGTGATGCGCATTTCAGAACAGATCGATGCATTGAAAACAATGGGAATCAATCCGATCCGTTTTGTTTTCAGCCCCAGGCTTGTTGCAGCTATTATCAGTTTTCCTCTGCTGACAGCACTTTTTGACGTGGTAGGCATATTCGGAGGTTATCTGACCGGGTCCGTAATGCTGGGAATCAGCCGGAGGACATATATGGACACGGTGATTTCCAGTACCCTGGTAGGGGATATCAACGGAGGATTTCTCAAATCCATTGTTTTCGCCCTTGTCGTTACCAGTGTCTGCTGTTACCGCGGGTATTACACGCATCTTCAGCCTGGCGGCACGGCCGGTGCAAGGGGTGTGAGCATGTCCACCACCAACGCCGTGGTTCAATCCTGTATACTGATTTTTATAACCGATTATATAATAACCGCTTTTCTTGTATAGGCTGCCATGGAAACAGAATCATTGATAGTTTTCAAGGATGTGAACAAGAGCTTTGGGTCGAATCATGTTCTAAAGGGTGTCAACCTGTCCATTAAAAAGGGTGAAATCACAGTGATAATCGGTAAGAGCGGAACGGGAAAATCTGTGCTGCTCAAGCATATCATAGGGCTGATGGAACAGGATTCCGGGGAAATATATATTTTCGGTACCGCTTTGTCCGAAATGGAAAAAGACCAGCAGGTACGTTTCAGACAACAGCTAAGCTACATGTTCCAGGGCAATGCACTGTTTGATTCCATGAGTGCTTACGATAATATTGCCCTGCCACTGGTTGAAAACAGCGGTTTTGAAAAAGACCGGATCCGGGATCTTGTTCAAAAACGGATGGAACAGCTGGGAATATCGGAGATAGGACAAAAGTATCCGTCCCAGCTGTCCGGTGGTATGAACAAAAGGGTGGCCCTTGCCCGCGCACTTGTCACCGACCCGAAAATCGTACTGTTTGACGAGCCTACCAGCGGACTTGACCCTGTAAGAAAAAAAAACGTTCATGACATGATCCGTTCTTACCAGGAACAATTTGGATTCACTGCCGTAATTGTCAGTCATGACATTCCGGCCATATTTGACATCGGTCAGCACATTGCCATGCTGGACAGTGGTTTTATCCAGTTTGAAGGAAATAAAAATGATGTTTTTTCATGCCGGAACCACGTGGTTCATTCATTTATCAACGGTATCGATATTTCCAAAGGACAGGAGGGATGAATAAAGTTAACAAAGAATTATATGTCGGCCTTTTCATGATTGCAGGACTGTTATCCGTGGCCTTTTTGTTTTATAAAATAGGTGAAGTCAAACTGAACCGTGAAACATATCCGGTTTATGGCTATTTTACATCGGTATCCGGTCTCAGGCAGGGTGCCAGGGTTGAAATGGCCGGAGTTTCCATTGGCACGGTTTCAGCTGTTCTGCTCGACCGGGAACGTTTTCTGGCCAAAGTTGAATTCCAGATTCAAAAAGGTATTGAACTGCCGGAGGATATTATTGCATCTGTCAAGACTTCTGGTATTATAGGAGAAAAATATATCGACATTGCTCCTGGAGGAGCGGATTACATACTCGAGCCGGGTGATGTAATCACGAACACTGAATCCTCTCTGGATATAGAATCACTGGTTAGAAAATTCATATTCAGCGAGGACAAACCATGAGGTATAATAAGGCATGAAATTGATCAGCCATTTGAGAATGTGCACAGTTGTACTTGCAACCCTGGTACTGATGTCAGCCCATGCCGCTGCACCTGATGACCCTAAAGCACTTGTCAAAGAGGCTGTTGAAGATATAACCCAAATGCTTGAACAGTTTTTTGAGTCCGACAGCCTGTCTGCAAAAGAAAAATTCGATAAGCTCTACAATCGTATCAAACCGGTCTTTGATTTTCAAATGCTGGCCATGGGAGCCCTTGGTCATTTGCGGAAAAATTTTTCAAACGAACAGCTGGATGAATTTTCGGTTTATTTTTCAAAACTGCTGAGCAAAACCTATTTTGACAAAATCGAGGGTGCCGATATAAGTGACATGGGAAAAATCCAGATCGAGTACCAGGATGTGCAAAAGGTCGATTCCAGGCAGCCATCAATTGAACTGGCCGATCTTGAAACCCTGATAATCAACGAAGACATCACCATTCCAATGGTGTACCGCCTGATCAATAAAAACAAGGCTGGCTGGAGAGTGTACGATATAAAAATTGAAGGGGTGAGCATGGTGGCAAATTACAGGGAACAATACAGGTCACGTTTCAATGCCGCTCCTGAAGAACTGATCGATGAACTCAGACGCAAGGTTGAAAATGAAAATAATTGAGTCAAATATTCCTGACGGCAAAAAGCTTTTTATACTTGTGCTTTGTACCTTTTCGATTTTATTCGGGCTATTTGCACCGAAGGTATACTGCAGTGACTCTGAGCCGTTAAACGAGACAAGGGTCACTGGTTCACTGGCCGATGATCTGTATGGTAACGGCGGTATGGATTCTAAAGATACCAGGATGGTTCCTGATCCTTTGTATTATGTCAATTACGTGATGTACACCTTTAATGACGTACTGTATTTTGTCATATTGAAACCTGTGGCGACAGGCTACAAACTGATCACTCCCCATCCGGTTCGCCGGGGCCTTTTCAATTTTTTTCACAACCTGATGTTTCCGGTCAGGTTCGTCAACAATCTGCTTCAGGGAAAGATTTCAAACGCCGGTAACGAGGCCCGGATCTTTCTGGTCAATTCAACTGCAGGGCTTCTAGGGCTTATGACCCCGGCACAGGACCACTTTGAACTCAAGACATCCAATGAAGATTTCGGCCAGACCCTGGGGCATTTCAAGATAAAAGAGGGTATATACCTTGTGCTGCCGGTTATCGGGTCTTCAACCCTTAGAGACGCTGCAGGTAAGGTACCGGATGCATTTTTGAATCCGCTTTTCTATGTGGATCCCGCAGAACTTTCCACTGGTATGCGCGCGGTGGACATAATCAATGGTACATCTTTCAGGCTCGGGGATTACGAGGCATTGAAAAAAGCGGCGGTAGATCCCTACCAGGCTTTAAAGCATGCCTATATCCAGAACAGGGTCTACATGGTCAATCAATAATATTAGGGCCCGCACGCGTACAGATCATCCCGCCGGTTGGGCAAAAAATACTTCATTTTATGGGTTCTTACATCCTCGAGGCTGGTTTGCCTGAGATCGGTTACAAGCATTGCTTCACGGTTGTTGGAAAGACGTTGCGAAATAATATTTCCGTCAGGCCCTATGACAAGGGCAACCCCAGGAAACTCGAGCCCTTTTTTGTTGCTGCCCGCCTGGTTGCAGGCAGCAATAAAAATACCGTTATCAAACGCCCTGGCTGTCAGGTGCCTGAGCCACGATTTCTTCTTTTCCATGCTGCTGCCTCTCGGGGAGGCGTGGGGCATGAATATGATGTCTGCACCTTTTAAGGCCATTGCAGTGCTCAAACAGGGGAAGTGGGCATCATAACAAAGCTGGATGCCAAAAGTAATAGTTGGTGATGAAAAAAGCGGAACCTTGTTTCCATGAGAACAGCAGATCTTTTCAAAAGGGGCGATGTGGATTTTATCATACAAAAAAAAGGACCCGTCGGGAAAGGAAACAGTATGGCAGGCGAAAATATGCCCTGAATGTTCCTCTGTGCGGGCAAGGCCGGCCAGAACAATGATATTGAATTCTTTGGACATTGCCAGCAGTGTATTTTTCAAAGCATCGGTAAGGGGTCTTGCAATCTGCTGAAGTTCCCGGCCTGATACATAGCCTGTCAGGTTCATTTCAGGAAATACAATGATGTCAGATTTTTTTTTTGCAGCTTTTGAAATGAAATGACGGCAGCCTGCCAGATTGGTGTCAAATGCACCGGGAATCGAATTCTGGAGCACCAGGGCAATACGGGTATCTTTCATAATTTGAAATTGGCTGAAATTTTGAAAACTTGAGTTGCCGGCAGGTTGAGAATATCCTGAACACCGGTTTTCCTGCGAATCTCTTCCAGGTTTTCCTGTATTTTTTGAACAGAAGGGGCGATGAATGTAAACCAGACATTGAACCGGTGTTCCCTCAGGTAATTGTGGGTAACGCCCGGGTAGGAATTGACGGTGCTGGTAAACATATCGAGCTGGTCTTCAGGGACCCGGGCCGCGCAGAGCGTACTGTGGTATCCGACCCGGTCTGGACCGAAATTACCGCCTATCCGGCGGATGATACCGGTATCCTTGAGGTTCTTCACCCGGCGTATCACCTCGTTTTCAGTAAGGGAAAGGGTCTTGGCAATGTCTTGATAAGGACGCGCGGTAACTGGAAAATTCAATTGGATCAGGTTCAGAATCCGGCGGTCTGTGTCTTCTATCTTCGGCATCCGCTTCCTCCTTTACATCACGGCACAACCTGCTGAAATAAAAAAAGGCCCTGCAACACAAAACCGCAGGGCCTTTCAATAAAAAAAATCAGGAACAGGTTATACACATCCAGTCGGTTTTGGAAGACCGGCCATTTTACATGCGCCTTTACCAGGTCCAGAGGGAAACAATTCATAGATATGTTTCAGCTTGAACTTGGTCAGCTTGGACAGAACACGGACCATTGGTGCAATGCCGTTTTTCTCGTAATAGTCCTGCAACACCTTTACAACCTGCCAGTGTTCGTCATTGAGTTCTTCAATGCCTTCCTGAGTTTTTACATATTCTACCCATTCGTCACAGTAAGAATTGTAGTCCAGAAGAAATCCATCTTCATCTATTTCGAATGTTTTACCATTCATTTCAACTGTTGCCATTAAACTTTCCTCCATTAATTTGTTTTTTTTCTATCACTTTAAGACTTACTGTCTTAGTTTCAAAATAAAGATTCAACTACAATATATCAGTGTTTTATTCTTGTCAATAAAGAATCCGGCCTTTGATTAAAAAAGAAAAAAGATCATGGGATGACTAATACTCCTTCGGAGTTTTCTCGATTTCCGCAAGGGTGAAAACAGGGCCGTCCTTGCACACCAGTTCACGGCCGATATTGCATCTTCCACACATGCCGATTCCGCATTTCATCCTGTTTTCCAGTGACATGATGATCTGGTCGGGTTTATAGCCGAGTTTCTCAAGCGGCGGCATGGTAAACTTGATCATGATGGGCGGGCCGCATACTATGGCAAGGGTATCCTTGTCTGCCTCAGGAGCTTTCTGTTCCACGATGGTGGGAACGAAACCGGTGTTGTATTTCCAGTCAGGGTCGTCTGTTCCGTCCACGGTGATATGCATGTTTATGTCATCACGTTTTTCCCATTGGACCAGTTCATCCCGGTAAAGAAGCATGCCCGGATTCCTGGCTCCGTAAACAACATGAATATCCTTGAATTTTGACCTGTTGGCAGGATCTAGCATATATACAATGGATGAACGTAACGTGGTAAAGGCAAAACCACCGCCAATGATCACCACATTTTTGTTTTCAAGCGTTTCCCAGGGGTACCAGTTTCCCAAAGGGCCCCTGATTCCCATGATATCTCCTTTTTTCATGTTGTGCAGAAAAGAAGTGACCACGCCGGTTTTAAAAACCGTAAACATGACAAATCCTTTTTCTGTTGGAGAAGATGCTATTCCGATGGGAATTTCGCCTTGTCCGGGTATGGACAGTTCTGCAAACTGGCCTGACCGGTATGCAAACTTTTTTTCATCATCTGGATTGAGGAAGACAAATTTAAATGTTTTCAATGTCTTGTCTTCAGTAGCCACCTGGATATCATCAATGCGAACCGGGTAGGGTAAATAGGGATTTTCCATGTGCTGCCTCCTTAAGCCCGCTCTTTTTGTTTTTCATAGGCATTCATCAAATTACACACCTCACGAATGTCAATATTAACCGGACAGTGTCTGACGCAACGGCCGCACCCGACACACATGGTTCCCTGGTCGTACTTGTCCAGAAAATATTTTAACTTGTGCATAAACCGCTGACGGACCCGCTGAACTTTTTCTCCCCTCGGGTTATGGCCGGAGGCATGGTGGGTGAACAACGAAGACATGCATGTATCCCAGTTCCGCATTCTTACAGTCTGCTGGTGCTTGGTTTCGTCCTGAATGTCAAAACACCAGCAGGTCGGGCACACATAGGTGCAGGTGCCGCAGTTGATGCATGAAAAGGCGATGTCATCCCAGAAAGGGGCATCATAGAGATCAAGGACAGAAAACTTTTTCAGGTTGCTGGTGTCGATGCCTTTCGTGATTGCATTTTCTGCTGTCTGTTTCATTTCGGCGATCAGGTCCAAAGCCTTCTTTTCATCGGCTTGATCGGTGAATCCGCAGGCTTTGGCAAAGGCTTCTCCCTTGTCAGTCAGTACCTTGCACAAAAATATGTCTTTTGTATCAACTAAAAGCAGGTCAAGGCCTTTTTCATCGAAAGGTCCGGAACCGGCAGTAGTCGAAAAATCATAAATTCCGGGCCGGTTGACTGCGAGCCCAACAAAAGTGGTGGCATCATAGGCATCGCACCAGTAAGGATCACGGTACTCCTGTGTATCGAAATTAAGCCTGACAAGTTCAACCGCCAGGGCATCGTAGGGACGGATGCCAATGACCGCACGGGGTGAATAATCGGCCTGGGCCCTTTTAAAAATATGGTGATCTGCATCGTTCTTGTCCTGGGATGCAGTCAGAAGCGGTTCGGTCTGAGGGAACAAAATAGATTTAAATGACAACACAGTATCACTGTAATCCATGTCAGGATACTCGTTGCTGTCGAGCTCCCTGATGACATGCAGGGGGGCTTTTTGGGTCTTTACCGGGCCAAAGAGCCTGAACTTCTTTCTTGCGGCATCAATCCCCGTTTCCCAGTCTGTTTTTTTAATTTCCAGTATTTTCATAGGATTGTCCTTTATTTACTTGATAAATTCATCAGGATCATCCGGATTGAACACATCCAGGGCAGGGCGGCGTTCCGGGTCGAGCCCGGCCTCCCATCCAAACATTTCAAATGCATCCTTGTTCAGTTTCCGGGTAAACAGTCGAACATCGATATTCATGGGGCAGGCTTCGACACAGGCTCCGCAGTCCGTACACCTGCCTGCACAGTGAAATGCCCGCAGAAAATGAAAGGTATCGATATCGGTCTTGTTCTGCCCTTTGCCAACCCACTGGGGTTTGGATTCATCCACAAAGCAGGTGGGACAGTAGCATAAGGGGCAGGCATTGCGGCAGGCATAGCACCTGATGCAGTTTTTTGTCAAATCATTGAACAAAGCACTTTTTTCCGCCATGGGCAGTTCTTCGATCCTGCGTACATCGTCAAACGGATCATCGAGTGTCTGTTCTTCTACAAGTTCTGCTGCCAGGTGATCGTAAATCACGGGGTTCCTGTGCATACAGCGCCGGCAGTTGTCTTTGAGATAATCATTTTTGGACAGTGAATGTTCACCCGTTTGAGTTTTTATGGTCAACAGATCGTCTTTTTCTGAAAAGCCTGTGATTTCGGCATCAAACTTTTCTGATATTTTTACCCTGTCCACCATGCCCTTACAGGGGACACCTATAATAACGATGTTATCCCTTGTCACCTGGTTTTCGACAATGTGTGTTACGATATTTCTTGTATCACATCCCTTTGCAACCACCCCGATTTTGCCTTTGTGTCCTCTAACGTAGTTGGCAAGGTTCAGGCTGCAAACTGAATTGAATACAAGTTTTTCAGCATCGGTTTCTGATTGTATGATAACAGGACGGGACGTCATGGGAATGCTTCCTTGCTCAAACCCGATAACTTTTTCAACCGCCTGGGAGGACAAAAGCTCCTGGGCGATCTTCCTGATTTTTTCAGTTAAGGTATCCATATAACACCCTTTTAATTATATATCTTTTTCAGTTTGGTATTCGGACCCAGTGCCCTGACCTTGTCTGTGATTTCCTTGACAACATCGACAAACTTGGTGGCCTCTGCTGATGAAATCCATGAAAAATGGACACGGTCTCTTTCAATTCCCATATGTTCAAGCAAATTGCCCATGAGTGCAAATTTTCTTCTGGCATAATAATTACCATCCAGGTAATGACATTCACCCGGATGTCAGCCGGACACCCATACGGCATCCGCCCCTTCTCTCAAGGCGGACAATATGAATTTCGGGCTCATCCTGCCTGAACACGGAATCCGGATTACCCGGATATCAGCCGGGTATTCCAGCCGGCTCACACCGGCCAGGTCCGCAGCACCGTAGCTGCACCAGTTGCATAAAAAACTGACAATTTTAATATTCTGATCACTCATTTTTATGGTATCTCCTTTATACGACTTCATCCAGGGCAAATATCTGTGACAAAATCTGATTGTTATCAAATCCTCTTAAATGCAGTGCTCCTGAACGGCAGGAAGCCACGCACAGGCCGCAACCCTTGCACAATACAGGATTGATATCAGCTTTTCCCGCAAAGCGGCCCTCATTCTGGAATGAAGGTGCTGAATAGGGGCAGATGGAAACACATACCCCGCATGAACTGCAGTTTTCAAAATCAACCGTGGCAATGGTGCCGCTGGTAAAAAGGCTGTCTTTCTTGGCCAGCAGTGTCAAGGCTCTGGATGCTGCCGCCCGGCCCTGCGTAATGGCTTCGTTTATGGGTTTTGGATAATGTCCTGATCCGCAGATATACACACCGTCCGTCGAGAACTCCGCCGGTCCGAGCTTGGCATGCTTTTCAACAAAGAAGCCCTCGTCATTGAGCGGTACCTTGAAGAAGTTGGCCAGTTTTTCATCCCGCCTCGGCACCAGCGCCGTTGCAAGGGTCAACAGGTCGGCTTCGATCTCAAGTGGTTTTCCAAGGACATGATCCGTGATCCTGATCAGTACATTGTCGGCTGTTGTTTCAACAACCGGTTTGTTTTCCAGGGAGTAACGGATAAAAATAACGCCGATTTCCCTGGCTTTCTTGTATAAAAGCTCCCGTTCACCGTATGTTCTGATATCCCGGTAGAGAATGAACACATCGGTTTCCGGTTTCCTTGTTTTAAGCTCGATGGCGCTTTCAATGGAATGGGTGCAGCATACCCTGGAACAATAGGGTCTTTCAGGTTCCCTTGAACCGACACATTGTATGAAGACCGCTGTCTGCACGTCATTGAGTCTGCTGTCATTTTCCATGAACATCCTGTCCAGATCAAGGCTTTTGACAATACGGTCATCTTTGCCAAACCCATATTCATCAGGGTCAAATCCAGTGGCGCCGGTAGCTATGACAGCAGCCCCGTACTCAAGTTCAAAGGGCTCACCGTTTTTGGTCAAACTGGATTTGAAATTTCCGACAAACCCGTCAACACTTTCAAGGGCAGTCTGGCAGTGAACAACGATTTTTTCGTTCTGCTCAACAGACTGGATAAGCTTTTCCAGTTTTTCCTGGACCAGCTCTCCTTTTGCACTTTTATAAATTTTTCTGGCTTCCCCGCCCAAAACAGCCTGCTTTTCAATGACATGGGTTTCATATCCCTGGGATGCCAGGCTTTTGGCAGCGGTCAAGCCGGCCAGGCCGCCTCCGATGACAAGGACACGGTCATTGACATTGATTTTTTCTTCTGCCAGGGGTTCGGCCAGGGCAGATTTAGCAACGGCCATTCTAACCAGGTCCATTGCTTTCTGGGTGGCAGCCTCCGGATTGTTTTTATGGACCCAGGAATTGTGATTCCTGATATTGGTCATTTCAAAGAGGTATTTGTTCAGTCCGGAATTGCTCAAAGTTTCCTGGAACAAAGGTTCATGGGTTTTGGGAGTACAGGCAGCCACCACTATCCGGTTGAGATTTTTTTCCCTGATAAACTCGACCATTTTATCCTGCGCATCCTGGCTGCAGGCATACATGGGCTCAAATGCAAATTCGACATAGGGAAGGGTTTTTGCGTATTCAGTCACTGCTTCACAATCCACCACGCCTTTGATATTGGAACCGCAGTCACAGATAAACACACCGATTCTGGGGCGCTCTCCCTGGACATTGATCTGAGGTATCTTTTCAGGCACCCTGGTCAAAGAATTCCGGGCCGAACTCAAAGCGTCTCCGGCAGCAGAGGCCGCGGCGCTTGCATCGAGAACGGATTCCGGAATATCCTTGGGATTGTTGAACACGCCGGCTATGTAGATGCCGTCCCGTGAGGTGGACACAGGTTCAAATGAGTCTGTGACGGCAAACCCGCTGTCGGACAGATCGATTCCCACTTTTCTTGCAAATTCCCTTGTTTCCTGGGGAATTTCGAGTCCGACGGACAAGACAACCATGTCATATGTGTCTGAGACCATCTGTCCAAATTCATCGACATAATTGATATTGAGATCCAGGGTATCTGAATCCTCGGTCACGCTGTGCACCCTGGACCGGATAAAATTGATGCCGTACTTGTTCTTGGCGTTCTCGTAAAATTTTTCAAACTCCTTGCCGGGGGTCCTCATGTCCATGAAAAAAATGGAGCATTCAAGGTCATCGCCGGCATGCTCCTTTGCAATGATGGCCTCCTTGATGGCATACATGCAGCACACAGAGGAACAATACCCG
>CAYNHL010000067.1:12197-19879 GCA_964397015.1 uncultured Desulfobacterales bacterium
TTTTCAGCAAGCAGTTTGTCCTTTTTTTTCTTCGGGTTTGCAGGAAGCTTGGGAAGGGTTGTCACATGTCCCGATGTCGGTCCGGTGGCGGAAAGAATCCGTTCAAACTCCATGGAAGTGATCACGTTTTCATAATCCGAATACTGGTAATTATCGAATCTGGACGGATCAAAAGGTTTGAACCCCGGAGCGAAGATGACTGAACCCGCATTAATGCTCAGCCGTGATTCGGTCTGGTTGTATTCAATGGCATTGGCGGGGCAGACCTCTTCACAGGTGCCGCATTTATCCTTGGTCAGCTTCAGGCAGATGTCAGGGTCGATGCAGTACTTGAGGGGCACTGCCTGGGGATACTCGACATATACAGCCTTTCTCTGGGAAAGACCCGCATTGTATCCGTCATCTGTTTTACCGGGGCATTTTTCACTGCATGCCCCGCAGCCTATACAAAGATCTTCATTTATATATCTGGGTTTTTTGAGGATATCCAGCTGAAAATTTCCTTTTTCACCCTTGATATCCTGTACTTCGGAAAGAGTTAACAGTTCGATGTTAAGGTGCCGGCCGACCTCGACCAGTGTTGGAGAGATAATTCACATGGCACAGTCATTGGTCGGAAAGGTCTTGTCCAGCTGGGCCATGGCCCCGCCTATGGAAGGCCCTTTTTCAATCAGGTATACATAATAACCCGAATTGGCCAGATCCAGAGCAGACAGCATTCCGGAAATCCCACCGCCGATAACGGCCACAGAACCGGTTATGTTATTATTCATACGTTAAAATCTCCTTGATAATTTAAATTCAATTGTGTCATATCTTCAGATACATCGGTCAGGACGAAATCCTTGATATGGCTTATGTTTATGTTAAATAAAGTTTATGTTATAGTGTGATACAATCTTTTTTGTCAATAGATACACAAAAGAATCAATATGATCAAGAAAAAAGTAGTGGTTGTCTGCGGTCCCACCGGCATAGGAAAAACCTCGTTTGCAATCAGGCTTGCAAGAAGTCTGAACGGTGAAATTATCGGGGCGGACTCCATGCAGATCTACAAATACATGGATATTGGAACAGCAAAACCTGATCCCAAAGAACAGCGAATGGCAAGACATCACATGATTGACATCGTGACTCCGGACCAGGAATTCGACGCCGGGATGTATGCCCGCATGGCATCCGGTATTATTCAGGACCTCGATGAAAGGCAGGTTGTGCCCATTGTGGCCGGAGGCACCGGGCTTTATATCAAGGCTTTGCTGTACGGTTTGTTCAGGACCCGCCCGGTGGACAAAAAAACAGTGTTGGATCTTGAAAAAGAACTGGCCGCCCATGGTCCCCAAAGACTTCATGAACGTTTGCAACGCCTTGACTCCCTGGCGGCAGCCACCCTTCACCCCAATGACGGTTTCAGGATAATCCGTGCTATCGAGACCTTTTTATCCACAGGCAGCTCGATTGTATCCCTGCAGAAAAGCCACCGGTTCGGGACCATGAATTTTAACGCCCTTAAAATCGGCCTGGCAATGGACCGGGACCGATTGTACCGGCGGATCAATCAGCGGGTGGATCTCATGATTGAAGCCGGACTGATCAAAGAAGTTCAAAATTTGATCGAATCCGGATACAGTCCGGATCTTAAATCCATGCAGTCCATAGGTTACAGGCATGCCTGCCTGTTTTTGTCAGGCAGGCTTGATTTTGATAACTTTGTTACAATGCTCAAACGTGACACCAGGCGGTATGCCAAGCGGCAGCTTACCTGGTTTAGACACCAGGACCAGTTCCAATGGATGAAACCCGGTGACATCGACCATGGAGTAAGTGCTGTAAAAGAATTTTTGACATAATTCACTGGATTGACTATATAGGGGCTTTGTTTCAACTAAAGAACAGGCAGTTCATGAAAAGACAGTTTAAAACCAAGTATTTCAATGGAATATGGTGCCGGTTTTCCGGCATCCTGGTTATTGCCGGCCTGGCTTTTTTGATGCTGAACGGATGTGCTCCCAAATCATCCATGCCGCCTGAAAAAACAACGGTTTCCGATACCGCTTCAACGGATGGTCCTGTTATCCAAAGTGCCGAAGACCTGGTCGTTGATGTCCCGGCCAAAACATTGCTGGACATGCTTCTTGAAGAGGCTGACTTATTGATCGAACAGGGAAAAAACCGCCAGGCCCTCATGATTTTGAACCAGGCTGTTCTTCACGCTGACAAGGCCCGGATAAGGGAAGTTTTGAATAAAACGGAACAGGTTCTGATAAAAACCGGGGCACCTGACATCAAAATATTTCTTGAGCGTGAAAATACTGCAATTCCAAGACCCATGCTCATGTACTGGCTTGGAATCGAATACTGCCTGGAAAATGATTATACCAGGGCGGAATCGACCCTGTCCGATTTTAGCCGTCAGTATCCCGGACACCAGTACCATGAAGATGCACTGGATCTTCTGTCTTTGATTAAAAAAGAAACATTCAGGGCCCAAAGCATAGGGTGTATCCTGCCGCTGTCGGGAAAATACAAAGTGTTCGGCCAAAGGGCATTGAACGGGTTTGAAATGGCTCTTCATGACATGTCCGAAAAATACGGCCGGGAACTCAAACTTTTAATAGAGGACAACAGATCCGACCCTGATTACTCCAGAGACTGTGTGATCGAGCTTGCACAAAAATATGTGGCAGCTATTGCAGGACCTATGCTTTACACGGAAAAGGCGGGCAGGAGAGCGCAAAAAATCGGCATACCCATGGTGGCCATGACCCAGGATGACACATTCCCCTCAATTGGAGATTACCTGTTTTCCAATTTCCTTACACCCCGAATGCAGACCCGTACCCTTGTTTCATATGTCACAAGGCAAATTGGTATCGACCGGCTGGCAATCCTTTATCCGGATGAGCCCTACGGAAAAACGCATATGAACCTGTTCTGGGATGCGGCCGAAAATGCCGGGGCCCGTATAACCGGAGTTCAATCCTATGATCCAAAGAAAACTGATTTTGCAACAGTCATCCGTAAATTGAGCGGTGAATTCTATCCGCTGCCTGATTTTTTAATCCCTGAGCCTCAAATCCTGGAACCTGAAACAATGACCGAAGGCTTCACTCAAGACTTTGCCGCAGCTGCGGATGCGGAAAACGAGGCCAAAGATGACAGTGAAATCATACTTGATTTTGACGCTTTATTCATACCGGATTCATTCAACAAGCTGAGCCAGCTTCTTCCACAGCTGAGTTACAGTGATGTTACAGACATATTTTTACTTGGCACCAATTTGTGGCATGATGAACGTTTGGTCGATGAAACCAGGGGACATCACAGTAATGCCGTCATCACAGAAGGTTTTTTTTCCAAAAGTTCAAAGCCGCTGGTGCAGAAATTCACCAGCAGGTTCAAGCGCCTTTATGGGCATGACCCCGGATATATCGAAGCTGTTTCATACGATACCGCGTGTATCCTTTTTGAAACCGCAATGGACGACCGGGTAGATTCAAGGGAGACAATGAAGAACATGCTGCGCGGCAAAAAAATGTTCGAAGGGGTGACCGGAAAAACATTTTTTGATACAAACGGGGATGTTCACAAGGAACTGTTCCTGCTGACCATAAAAAACGGCAAATTTGTTGAAATAAATCCCTGACAGATTTTTTTATCATCCGGTGGATTCAAGGACGGACTGCCACAGACGGCCGCTTGGATCCATTTTCTTCCTTTTCCCGGCAGAAGCTTCCATGGGGATATGAACATAGTGATTGTTCCAGAAACTGATCAGCAGTTTTGTTTTACCTGCCATTCCCGCGTGAACCGCATCCCGGCCCAGAAAACCACAGAAGACACTGTCGTTTGCATTGGCAGGAAGACTCCTTATGATATAGCTGGGGTCTATATATTTCAATGATACGTCAATGCCTTTCTCGGTAAAATAGGCTGAAATTTTTTCTTTTAAAAAAAGTCCGATATCCTTGAGCTTGAGATTGCCGGATTCATCATATTCCTTTTCCTCGGATTCAAAAAATGCCTGGCCGGCACCTTCGGCCACGATGATGACGGCATGACGGCGGTTAAGTATCCTCTTTTCAAGGGCCGGTAGAAATCCGTTCTCACCATAAAGGTTGATTTCGACTTCCGGGACAAGCACAAAATTGGCATCCTGCTGGGCCAGGGCGGCTGTTGCTGCCAGGAATCCTGAATGTCTTCCCATCAGCTTTATGAGGCCAATGCCGTTTGGATATGCCACTGCTTCGTTGTGAGCTCCGATAATGGCATCCGTGGCAATATCCACTGCAGTGTCAAAACCAAAAGATCTCGATACCAGATAAATATCGTTGTCTATTGTTTTGGGTATGGCTACCACCGATATTTTCAAACGCCGGCGGGTAATCTCTTCACAAATCTTTTTGGATGCCATGAGCGTACCGTCTCCGCCGACCATGAAAAGGATCCCGATATTCAAACGTTCAATGCAGTCCACAATGGAGGAAATGCTCTGGGTGCCTCTTGAAGAGCCCAGGATGGATCCGCCCGCATCCTGGATGCCGGATACGGCTTGCGGGGTCAGGTCCAGAATGTCGTGTGCGTATTCAGGGATGAATCCCTGCAGTCCGTGGCGAATGCCGTAGACGGTCCTGACCCTGTAGCAGTGATAAAGCTCGAGAACAATGGACCTGATGATATCATTCAACCCCGGGCAAAGCCCTCCGCATGTGACAACAGCACATTTGAGTTTGCTGGGATCAAAATATATTTTTTCCCTGGGGCCTGCCTGGTCGAAACTCGGAGGCATTGTTTTCTTTTCCAAAAATTCTTCTATGCTGGAAGTTTCGACATTTATCATTACCCTGTCATCATCTGAAATAAACCGGCTGTCATGCCCTGTCAGATGCTGTTTTTTCAGCGGGGAGTCAATTTTTGCCTCTCCCAGAACTTCGATTTTGGTAGGGATTGAGTTATCTATCATGGCGTACCTCCATTGAATTTGAACGCTCCTTTACCCAGAATATCGTGGAGATGCAGGAGTCCTTCCAGGATATTTTCAGGGCTTACAACCGGTAGAATTGTTATCTGGTGTATTTCCATAAGGTTGAGCGCATCATATAAAAAGGAATCCGGTGTCAGTTTATGGGGATTTTTGCTCATGATTTTTTCAACGGTAAGCCCTGTTATGTCGAGTGGACGTCCCGCCAGAAAATGCCGGATGTCCCCGTCGGTGATGATGCCTTCAAGATGACCACTGCTGTCTGTAATCAAAACTCCGCCGAGCTTGAACCGGTCGATCTGTTCAACGGCCCGGGTAAATGTAGAGCCGATATCTATGACAGGAGCCTTTGAAGCGGGCAGCATTATTTCTCCAACCTTGAACGACAATCTGTGGCCAAGCGTTCCGCCTGGATGGGATTTCATGAAATCGCTTTTTTTAAACCGTTTTTTGTCAATGAGCACCACTGCCAGGGCATCTCCCATGGCCAGCTGTGCAGTTGTGGAGCAGGTCGGGGCCATGTTGAACGGGCAGGCTTCTCTTTCGACACCGGTATCGATAACGATATCACAAAGTGAGGCCATGGTGGATGAAGTGTTACCCGTAAACCCGGCAACCAGGCATCCCATCTGCCGGATAAGCGGCAGCAGCTGTATCAGTTCTTCAGTTTCTCCGCTGTTGGATATTGCCAGCACAATATCGGCAGCCTGGACACTGCCAAGATCCCCATGAAGCGCTTCAACCGGATGAAGAAAAATTGCGTGGGTGCCGGTACTTGTCAATGTGGCGACAATTTTTTTACCGATAAGGCCGGACTTGCCTATACCGGTTATGACCACCCGTCCTTTCGATATGCAGATACTGTCAACCAGGGTTTCAAACGACTTGTCAATTTTATTTGTAAGGTCCCTGATGCTCTGGGCTTCTGCTTTAAGTACATCAATCGCTTTTTGTATGATCATTTTTGCAATGTCCGTTCTGTGGCTTTATTGGTCAGAATTTACGGTATGTCGCCTGCTGTATAGCGTCTTGTCGACTGAGGGGTAATAATATAACAATTTTCACTGTTTGAATACCCTGAAAAACAAATTTTCAAGATCCTCAAGGTTTTTTTGAAAAAAAGAATTATCGACAAATTAGGGTTGACATCATAACAATAATAAGCGAAGAAATAGGGTGTTTCAAAACAAATACAATGAGTATTGTAACATAACAACGCACTGGAGCGATAAAATTAACTTGGAGGTTTGATATCAATATGGCCCAAGCAGCGATTAAAATCGGCGGAAAACGAAAAAGCGTATTCAAGGACAAGGTCATGCAGCTGCTGCCTAACGGCGGCAACCTGAATGCCTGCCTGACCTGCGGTGCCTGTGCATCCGGATGCCCGGCAACCGGTCTTGAAGGAATGGATCCCAGGAAATTTTTGAGAATGGCGGCCCTGGGAATGGATGAAGAAATTCTGAGCAGCAACTGGGTATGGATGTGTACCATGTGTCAACGGTGCATCTACGTATGCCCCATGCGCATTGACATCCCCCAGCTGGTTTACAATGCAAGGGCGTCCTGGCCGAGAGAAAAACGGCCAAAGGGTATTTTAGGCTCATGTGACGCCGCCTTGAAAAATGATTCCGGCAGCGCCATGGGAACATCGGAAGAAGATTTTGACTTTGTAGTCAATGACGTACTTGAAGAGTACCAGGAGGCACAGCCGGAATTTGCCGAAATGGAAGCACCCATAGACAAAGAAGGAGCGGAGTTTTTCATCAACCAGAACTCCAGGGAACCCGTGACCGAGCCCGATGAAATGGTTCCGTTATGGAAAATTCTCCATACAGCCGGTATAAGCTGGACTTACGGCAGCAAAGGGTGGGCCGGTGAAAACTACTGTCTTTTTCTTGCAGATGACGAATCCTGGAAACACCTGGTCGAGACAACTGTCGGCCAGGCGGACAAGCTCGGGTGCAAGACCTATTTGAACACCGAGTGAGGGCACGTAACATTCTCAATCCTGGCAGGATTGAAAAAATTCAACATAGATCACAAAGTCGAAGTCAAGAACATTTACGAATATTATGCAAAATGGATCCGGGAGGGAAGACTCAAGCCCTCTTCAGAATGGAACAGGGAAAGAAAAATAAAGTTCACGGTCCAGGATCCCTGTCAGATTGTAAGAAAATCATACGGGGACGCGATTGCAGATGATCTGCGGTTTGTTGTCAAGTCAGTCGTAGGGGAAGAAAATTTTATTGATATGACTCCCAACAAGTCAAACAATTTCTGCTGTGGAGGCGGAGGCGGTTTTCTTCAGTCCGGGTTCAAGGACGAAAGGCTGGCTTACGGCAAGATCAAGGACCAGCAGATCCAGACAACCAAGGCTGACTACTGCATTGCCGCATGCCACAACTGCCATGCCCAGATCCATGAGCTCAGCGACCATTACGGCGGTGAATACCATGTGGTTCACCTTTGGACGCTCATTTGCCTGTCGCTCGGAATTCTCGGGCCCAATGAAAGAGAATACCTTGGCGATGACCTAAAGGACGTGGATGTGTTCCATCCTGAAACCGAAATGTAGTTATAATTCCTTTTAAAAACCTGTTGACCCCGGCTTGTGTAACTTTGCAGGCCGGGGTCAGTTATTTTGACTTCAAATTTTTGCTATATTTTATATTGACAAAATAATAAAAAATGATAAAAT
>CAYNHL010000068.1:0-19760 GCA_964397015.1 uncultured Desulfobacterales bacterium
TGTCGATCTCCACGACACTCGGCCGGATACCGGCACTCGAGGCCGGCGTGATGGTTTCGGGGATATCCTGGAGAAGGGTTTCCAGGAAATGATCATCGGCAAGGGCTGTGATCAGGTCTTCTCTTGCCTTTTCCCATTTTTCATCCTCGAACAGCGGATCCGGCGGTGCTTTGACCTTGAAGATATCCAGTGCGATGTCGCCGCCCCATGAATATGCCTGTGAAGCGACAATATCCAGTTTGTTCATGAAAAAAACACCGGCCACCTTGGAATAAAAGCCTGGTTTGTCCCTGCCGCAGATGGATACGGTCCGGATTCCTGTATTGTCATCAGCGGTTATCTGCCAGACAAAATCATTGTCATCCAGCAGCCGGTACAGGGCCAGGTGGTCTATGATGACAGTGGGCTCGACATAGAGCAGGTAGCGCCTGGACATGGAATCGAGTTCCTTTTCCAGGACTTCACGGTTCCAGGCATCCTTGTCCGGCATGGCACCGGCCAGTGCCAGTACCTGGTTTTTTTTCTTCAGGATCAGTTTTTCAGACTTCCTTGTGGCCAGCTCACCTTTTTTCATGATGTTCATGGTTTTTAAAAACAGTTCTTTCAAAAGGTTTTGAGTCCAGTCGTTCCAGGCCTTGGGCCCGGTAGCCATTGCATCGGCCACTGAAATTAGGTACAGCATGCGCAGCAGTTTTATTTTGCCGATTCTGCCTGCACAGAAAACCGCGGTTTCCTCATCGCTGATATCACGCCGGGAAGCAGTGATTGCCAGAAACAGGTGGTTTTCGATAAGGAATACGGCTTCATGGATATCTGATCTGGAAAAGCCCATTCTCGAGAAAATCCGTGCCGCTATTTTGGCTCCCTGCTTTGAGTGCTCTTTTGCAGGATCAGATTTGCCTATGTCATGAAGCAGGCCCACCATGAGCAACAGGCCCTTGTCCCTGATCTCCCTGAAAACGGAATGGTAAAGAAGGGACATGGGGTTGTCCCCTTTTTCCCTGAAACTGTTCAGTATCTGTACACAACGGATGGAATGCTTGTCCACCGGGAACATGTGGTAGTGGTTGTACTGAATTTTATTGGTGATTGCGGAAAATTCAGGAATAAATTTTTCCAGGATACCGGTGAAGAGCATTATCCTCAGGACATTGAATTTGTAGAAGGACAACGCCAGGATTTTCTTGAAAATATCGATGCATTCAGGGTCCTGGACCAGGCGTTCATCCATCAGGTGGGCAAATTCAGTCACTACTCTCGTGGCCTCGATGGAGAGGGGTATCCTGGTTTTGCCGCTTTCATGAAAAATTTTTATCAGCAGGTCCGGGTGCTGCAGAATCACCACAGTGTTGGCAAAATACAATCGTCTTTTTTTGATGACGATTCCGTGGACACTGGTCTGTTTTGCGGCAGTAGAAGTGTTCTTCAAAATACTGGAGTTTGTCATGATATTTTCAACCGTAATCTGGTTGATCTGTTTCAAAAATTCCATGCGGTTTTGCAGATCACCCAAAAACCGTTCAACAGCAGGCCGGCCGGGGGCGGACCGGTATCCCATGTGGGCGGCTACTTCGGTCTGGTATTCGAAATGAAGCTGATCACATTTTCTTTTGGTGATGTGATGCAGGCGGTTTCTGATATCCCATATGAAAGAGAGAGAGTCTTTCATGATAAAAAATTCTTCGTGAGTCAAAAAACCGTAGTATTCCAGATCCCTGGTGGTTTTGATATCCGCTGTCAGCTTGGCGTACCACAGCAGGGTGTGGTAATCCCGCAGTCCGCCGTGTCCGGATTTGATGTTGGGGGCCAGCAGGTAGGTGGAATCCCCGAAATCATTCAGTCTTTTGTCAGTATGGGAAAGAAGGTCGGACATCACTTGCTTGATACGTCTTGGAACCAGGGCTGCCCTGAATTTTTCAATAAAACCAAGGTATGTCAGCGAAGCACCGCAGACAAAGCGGGCATCAAGGACCGTTGTCAGGATATCGAAGCGTTCAAAGGCCATTGAAAGGCACTCGTCGATGCTCCTGACTGCATATCCCACTTCGAACCCGGCATCCCACAGCGGATAGATGATTTCCTGCACAAAGGCCTCGGCTTCGTAGGGAATGTGTTTTTCAAAAAGGATCAGCAGATCGATATCCGAATGTATGCACTGCTCCCGGCGGCCGAATCCGCCCAGGGCAATGAGGGCCGGAGGTGTACCGGCAGCAGTCATTTTCCGGGCTGCGATGCTTTTTTCAAAAATACTGTAAAAATATTCATCCAGAATGGCGGTATGCTTTTCAAGGAACTTGGGTTCCAGATTGTCCAGCAGGTTTTCAATCAAAACTTTCTGCCGGTTCAGCAATATGTCACGTTCTTTTTTATACATGTCCAGCCCTTATGGTTTAACTGCTGCTACATTTCCAGCAATGTCTGTGCCAGCGCTTTGATTCCAATGCTTTCAGCACTCGCCGGCCGGTTTTGACGGCCATAAAATTCAAAATACCATGATTTTCAAACATCAAACAACAAAAATGTAAATTTTAGTTGTTTTTTTATTACATTATTGTAATTTTATTAATCTGTTTCTGGTCTCAGTGATTGGCTGCAGGAATAAATGTCGACAGGCAGTTTATGGATATGGCAGACTGGTCCGGCCGGAGACTGGTCCGGCCGGACGGCTGGAGGGGCAGAGAAAAGAACGCTGGTTATTCGATTTTTTCAGGTTCTTTTTTTTCCTCGTCTTTTTCTTCTATTGCCGGCTCCTTTGTGGCTTTTTTGAAATTTTTAATGCCTTTTCCAAGGCCTTCGCCGATCTGGGGAAGCTTTCCGGCTCCGAAAATGATCAGGATAATTACAAGGATGATTATCAGTTCGGGCATTCCTAATCCACCAATCATGGTATACTCCTCATTTGCAGTGTGCAGGGGTTTATTAATAGATAAGGTATTATCATTAAGCGGTCTGTGTGTCAATCTTTGAAAAAGGGGTGCCTGTAATAAAAATACAAAAATGTAATTTTATTGATGGAGCCTGAATTATTTTGCAAACTCCTTGCAATGCCTGTCCGGCATGTTAAAAATACTTGAGAAAACCAGATTGATGATTATGGTATCAGAAACGAAATTAAAAAGTCAATTTATGGAGAATGATATGACAACTCAAATTGCTTCCGGCCCAAAATTTTCAGGTGCAACCAGATATGTACTTGACCAGGAGCTGGCCGGCATCGTGAATATGTCCATGACCCTGGAAATGCCGCTGCTGCTCAAAGGCGAGCCCGGGACCGGCAAGACCATGCTTGCCCATGCCATTGCGGAAAACCTGGCCATGCCGCTGATAATACTGAACGTTAAATCGAGCATGAAACTGGTGGAAGCACTGTACCAGTACGATACGCTGACCCGCCTCAATGACAGCCGTTTTGGGGATTCCAGCAGGGATGTGAGCAATATAAACGAATATATCAAAATGGGAAAGATCGGCCAGGCTTTTACGGCAGAGACAAGAACCGTTCTGCTGATCGATGAAATTGACAAGGCGGATACAGATTTCCAGGATGACATGCTCGATGTGCTGGACCAGATGCAGTTTGATATAATTGAAACTGACCAGACGGTCAAGACGTCGTACCGCCCGGTGATCATCATTACATCCAACGCAAAAAAAGACCTGTCCGATCCCTTTTTAGGGCGTTGTAATTTTCATCACATCGCATTCCCTGATCCCAAGATGATGCGCAAGATCATAAATGTTCATTTCGAAGGCATAGACACCAGGCTGGCGGAAAACGCCATCAAGGCATTCTACAGTCTGCGCGGGATCGACGGAGTTGAAAAAAAGCCGGCCACGCGGGAATTGATCAACTGGATCCGTGCGCTCAATGCAGACCCTGATTTCCACGCCAAAGACCTGATCAAGGGGAAAATACCCTATCTCGGTGTCCTGTTCAAGAAAAGTCCGGATTACGAGCGGGTGAAAAACCTGTCTTCCCGGCGCAGCCTGTTTTAGGCGGCGGTGAATTATGTTTGTAACCTTTTTTTATACCCTCAAGGAAGTCGGCATCCCTGTGACTCCCACCTCGTTTCTGACTCTCCAGAAGGCATTGAACAACGGCCTGGTGAACACCCTGGATGATTTTTATACCTGTGCCAGGTCCATACTGGTCAAGAGTGAAAAATATTTTGACCTCTACGACCAGGTGTTTGCCCACCATTTTGAAGGGGTGCCGCTGCCTGATGACGTTGGATTCGAGATCGATGAAATCGCAAGGGGAATGCTGGATGAATGGCTCAAAAATCCGAAAAAAGTGGCAGATGCCCTGGGAGTTTCAGAATCCGAGCTCAAAAAGATGTCTCCGGACGAACTTATCGAATATTTCAAGGAGCGGCTCAAGGACCAGGATGGTGAACACCACGGCGGCAGCAAGTGGATCGGGACCGGAGGGACCTCTCCGGTAGGCCATTCAGGATATCATCCCGGAGGTATGCGGGTAGGGGGTGAATCCAGGAATAAATCTGCGGTCAAGGTTGCCAATGAAAGGCGCTACAAGGATTATTCAACCACTGGACCTTTGACCCAGGCCCGTATCGGGGAGGCGTTGAAGAGATTGCGCAACTTGATTCCGGCAGGCCCCAGGGATCACATCAACGTGGACGAAACCATCAGGGAAACCATGAGAAACGGAGGGGAAATAGAACTGGTATTCGACCGGGCCCTCAAAGATCGCCTCAAAATAATCCTGGCCATTGACAACGGAGGCTGGTCAATGGATCCGTATATATCGGTGGTGCAGTCTCTGTTCGATTATGCACGGTCTCAGTTCAAGGAAATCAAGACCTATTTTTTCCACAACACCATTTACGATTACCTGTGGGAGGATCCTGCACGCCATCGCAAACCTGTCAAGGTGTCTGACCTGGCCGGAAGAGATCCTGAAACAAGGGTGATCATTGTCGGGGATGCCAGCATGGCCCCTTACGAGCTAATGGCCCATGACGGTTCCATCCATATCTCTGAGCGCAGCGGAAGACCCAGTATCGAACAGCTCAAATTTATCCGGGATACATTTGCAAAAAGCGTCTGGCTGAACCCCGTGTCAGAATCCATGTGGGGTTACACCCATTCCATCATGGCAATAGCAGCCATATTCCCCATGTTCGAACTGTCTTTGGACGGGCTTGAAAACGCCGTTGCGTCACTGATGTCTAAATCCTAGTCGCTGTCAATGTCGAACAGGGTACAGGTGTTGTTCCAGATCTGGTGTGCAAGGCCGGATATTTCCTCTTCCCGGACCGCTGCCAGTGTTTCCAGTACCGAGGCGACAAACGCGGGCTCGTTTCGCCTGAATTTGTTCCGCTGGGGTTTGGGGGTCAGGTAAGGGGCATCAGTTTCGATAAGGAGGCGGTCCGCCGGAACCAGGGAGACAAGTTCCCTCAGGGGGGCTCCACGCTTCGGGATGGTCAGAATGCCGGTTATACCGATGTGGTATCCTAAGTCCAGGTAATTGAAAAGCTCTTCTTTGTTGCCGGAAAAACAATGGACCACCCCGTGGCGCCGCCGGGGGGAATACGCTTTTATGATTTCATGGAACCGTCCTTGAGAATCGCGTTCATGAAATATCAGCGGCAGATCCAGTTCATCGGCCAGTACCAGTTGTTCTTCAAAACATTTTTCCTGGACATTTTTGGAAGAATGCATCCGGTTGAAATCCAGGCCGGTTTCTCCCCATGCCCTGACACAGTCATTTTCAGCGGCAAGAGAGGCCAGTTCCCGGTAAAGATCTCTTGAGGCCTTTGCGGCATCATGGGGATGCAGGCCAACCGATGTGACAAGACCCGGGTGTGCGGCTGAAAGTGCAATTGCTTTGCGGGATGTTGCGTAATCGATACCTGCAATCATGATCTTTTCAACTCCAATGTCACGGGCCCGCTGAAGCATGTTTTCAAAATCATGATCATAGCAGGTGTCATCAATATGGGAATGGCTGTCAAAAAGTTTCATCGTATGTTTTTGTTTTATGTTTGCTTTGCCTGTCATTTAAGATTATAAAAGCCAAAGCCTTCACTGAGTGGAAGAAGCCGGTTTACGGGCAGCAGTGAAGGCTTGGGTAAGGAAAACTGATTTGCAGCACTCCTTGACACATAGGCTGTATATCAGTTAATTTAGCTTCAGTCAAATGCCCGTGACCATATGAGATTAAAGGTGTCAATGAAAGATATAGCCCGGACCAATACAATTATCAGGTTGTTCAATGTCAGCAAGCGCTACGGCAGCAAGCTGGCATTGTCCGATATTTCCCTGGATATTGAACAGGGAGAATTCATTTTTATATCCGGTCCTTCAGGGGCTGGCAAATCCACGCTGCTCAAGGTATTGTACCTGTATGAGAAGGTGTCCGAAGGCCAGATCATTATCGACGGCATGAACCTGGCCCGGATCTCGAGATCGAGACTTCCGTTTCTGCGGAGGCGGTTCGGGATGGTGTTCCAGGATTTTAAACTGATTCCCAACAGGAGCGTTTATGCCAACGTGGCCCTGGTGCTTGAAGCATCAGGGCGCAAGCCGGGTTATATAAGGAAAAAAGTCATGCAGGTGCTGCGCACGGTCGGGATGGAAAAAAAAGTCAACGCACTGCCGCCCACCCTGTCCGGTGGTGAACAGCAGAGGGTGGCAGTGGCACGGGCAGTGGTCGGGGAACCTGCCATTATCCTGGCCGATGAACCGACCGGGAGCCTTGATGCGGCATCTGCGCAGGCAGTGATGGACTTTTTGATGGAATATCACCAGAAAGGGGCAACCATACTGATTGCAAGTCATAATCTCCAGCTTCTGAGCAACGCGGTACAGGGCCGCTGCATCACGCTGGAGGAAGGAGTGATGAAAGGCACAGCCACCATGCTGTAAATTTCATGGAGAGGAAGCTAAAATAAATCTCATGTATCATTATATTAAAAAAGCGCTGATCGATATCAGGTCCAACCGTTTTTTAAATATGATCACGATCATGACCATTGCGTTGTCCATACTGGTCATAAGCGTGTTCATGCTTTTTTTCGAAAATGCCAGCAGGTTCCTGGAATCGTTGAACCAGGGGGGCCGGGCCATGGTTTACCTCGAGGATACTTTTACCATAGACCGCCTGCCTCAATTGAAAGAAAAGCTCAATAACCTGGGAGATATTATCGAGATCACCTTTATCAGCAAGGAAAAAGCTCTGGAAAAACTTAAGCATGACATGGCCTCCAGGAGCGCTTTTTTCGACACTCTCAAGGACAATCCCCTTCCGGATGCGCTTGAAATAAGGATGAAGGCGTCCAGGGATTTTGAGAAGGTAAAACAACTGGCAGATGACATCGAGAAGCTTCCCCTTGTCGAGGACGTGGAATACGGCCAGGGATGGCTTGCCAGGTTTATCAATATTTTCAATTTGTTCAAGATCACAGGATATGCAATGAGCAGCCTGTTTTTCATGATCGCCCTGTTTATTACAGCCAATACTGTCCGGCTGGCATTTTATTCGCGGCAGACCGAGGTGGAGGTGATGCGGCTTGTCGGTGCCACCGAAGGATTCATCAAGGCACCTTTTTATGCCGAAGGCCTCATCCAGGGCCTGCTTGGCGGCATAATAGGGGTGATCATCCTTCTGGTCAGTTTTATCGCGGTTTCCTCGGGCATCAGTGAAACCCTGGCATCCTACGTGTTTATTGACATACGCTTTTTGTCGTTTACCACAGTTGCCCTGTTGATTTTAAGCGCTACATTTTTAGGCTGGTTCGGATGTTATCTTTCATTAAAACAATTGCTCAGATAATCACGGTTTCTTTAGCTGCCGCTATCTTGTGCCCCGGCACCGCGCTTTTAAGCCAGGCTGCGGAACAAAAACCGCTCTGCAAAGGCAGCGTGACCGCCCACCGGTTGAACCTGAGGGCCGAACCTTCAAGGTTTTCCGACGTGGTGATTATTCTCGAGAAAAATGACATTGTCGACGTGTACGAGAAAAAAGGCGGTGCCGGCGGCTGGCTGCAGGTGAGGTATGAAAACTACCGGGGCTATCTCCGGAACAGGCCGCAGTATATCCGGCTGATCCCCCTGGATGCCGTGACTGGATCCAAAACCGCTGTTGAAAAAAAACCGGCCGAAGATCTGCAGGTGGTAAAAAAGCGGCAGCAGATTACAAAAAAGATTGAAAAAGAGCAGGAAAAGATCAGTTCCTTTTCAGGTGAGGAATCAAAAATTATAGAGGGACTCAACGAGATCGATTTTGCCTTGAACCGTGCCCGGGTCAATGCCGCGTCACTTTCGGAAGACATCCGGATGCTGTCCGGTAAAATAGATGATATCAAGGCCCGGCAGAAAAAACTGTCCTCTGAAGTCCGGAAAAATACAGGTTATGCCGGCAAACGTCTGGATGCCCTGTACAGGCTGAACATGATCGGCCGTCTTGAAATTGCCGGACCGCCCCGGTCGATATTTGATTTTTTTCTCAAACAGCGTGCCATGAAAAGGGTGATCCAGTCGGATTTTCAGGTCATTGAAAAGCAGGTTCAGGATATGAAACAACTGGCGGCACTAGGTGAGACCCTTGAAGAACAGTACAGGGTAAAGCTGGATCTGGAAAAAGAGCTGGAATTCCAGATCCGGATCAAAGAACAGGAAAGCCGGAAAAAAGAGACCATACTCTCAAATATCAGGAGCCAGAAGAAACTTGCCCTTGCTGCTGTTGAATCGCTCAAGGAGGCGGCAAGGCAGCTGGATACCAGGATAGGCCGCATGAAACAGCCGGCAGGCCGGCAGCAGGCAGGCCATCTTTTTACCGACTGCAAGGGCAGGCTGCAGTTTCCGGTCCAGGGAAATGTCATTTCAAGGTTCGGGCCTTCCAAGTCCGAAGATTACGGCTCTTTTACATTCCAGAGCGGTATCGATATCAAAACGGAGCGCGGGGAGCCTGTCAAGTCCGTATTCAACGGCGAGATTTTGTTTGCCGAATGGCTCAAGGGCTATGGCAATGTGATCATTGTCAATCACGGCGAAAATTATTATTCCCTGTATGCCCATCTCGAGGAAATTTTCAAAGCCCCGGGTGAAAAGGTCGAAACCGGTGAAGTTATCGCTACAGCAGGCGATACCGGTTCCATCAAGGGCCTGTGCCTGCATTTTGAATTGCGGCATCATGGAAAACCCATTGATCCGCTAAAATGGTTGCAAAAAGGAGCGTAACATGAAAGATACGAAAAAAGTCATCTTTTACAGGCTCACCGTTATCATGACTGTAATGGCCATGGCGGCCGGTGCGGCTGTCTGTTATCCGGCCCGGGCCGGGGAAGATAAAATTTATCAATCGTTGAAATTATTTACAGATGTTCTCGAAGAACTCGAAAAAAATTACGTCGATACCGTGGATCCCAATGAATTGATTCATAATGCCATCAAAGGCATGGTGGCAGACCTGGACCCGCATTCCAGTTTCATGCCGCCCGAGGCTTTTGAGGAACTTCAGGACGATACCAAGGGAGAGTTCAGCGGTATCGGGATTGTCATAACGCTAAAGGACGGCATCCTGACGGTGATTTCCCCCATCGAGGGAACACCTGCATACAAGGCCGGTATCAAGGCCGGGGATGCAATTGTCAAGATAGATGATACATCCACCAGGGACATGCAGTTGTGGGAGGCGGTGAAAAAAATGCGGGGCCCCAGGTCTGAAGAGGTGACCCTTACCATTATCCGTGAAAACGTGAAAGATCCGATTGTGATCACGCTCAAGAGGGATATAATTCCCATGGAAAGCGTCAAGGCCACAATGCTGTCACCGGGATACGGATACCTGCGTATAACCAACTTCAGAGTGGATACAGACAGGGAAATCATTGCGGCGCTCGATGAACTCGAGTCCGGCAATGAAGGCCCGCTATCCGGATTGATCATGGACCTGCGGCATAATCCAGGTGGCCTGCTGACCCAGGCGATCAGGGTGGCGGATATTTTCATGTCATCCGGAACCGTGGTCTCGATCAAGGGGCGCAAGGATGAAGAAAAGGACGTCTATACCGCGCGTGCCGATGATTTTGACCGCCAGTACCCCGTTGTAGTATTGATTAACAGCGGCAGTGCTTCTGCTTCGGAAATCGTGGCAGGTGCGCTGCAGGATCATCACCGTGCGCTGATCCTCGGGATCCCTTCTTTTGGAAAGGGGTCTGTCCAGACCGTACGCCCGCTCAAGGACGGATTCGGGCTCAAGTATACCATCGCAAGGTATTATACACCCAGCGGACGGTCTATTCAAAGCAAGGGAATCGAGCCTGATATAAGGGTGGCCCATGAAATTCTGCCTGTGACTGAAAAAGAAGAATCCGCCTTTGACCGAATGCTCCGGGAAAAAGATCTGAAAAACAGCCTGGAACCGGAGAAAACGGAACCGGAAACCACAAACGATACTGATACCCAGGGCAGCACGACCCTCGATAAAGACGAATTGGCGCGGGATGTCCAGATTATCAGGGCTCTTGATATTTTAATCGGTTATAAAGTGTTCAGTAAAATAAATGGCAACTAAAAAGAAAACATCCGTTTCAAAACGGGGCACAGCTTCAAAGAAACGAAAAAAAAGTCCAAAAAAGCCCCCATTGGTCGATGAGCTGAAAAAAGTCGTTTTCGGCTTGACTGTTTTGCTCTTCATGGTGGTTATCGGGGCAATGATCGCCGATGTCCTGATTAACGACCGTCCGGCCCGGAAAGCTGACCCGGCTCAAGAATCCCCTGTTGATGAGCCTGTTGTAACAGAACCCGGTACTTCGGCACCTGATGTCATAGAACCGGAAGCTAAAGATCCTGCACCCGGGCCTTTGAAAAAAATTGTGCCCAAGACCAGAAAAGAGATCAAATTTGAAATCTTTGATGATGTCGAGCCTCCCGAATCCATTCCCGCCCCGGAAATCAAGCCGGAGGAAAAACCCCGTGTGCCGGTTATTGCAATCATCATCGATGATATAGGATATGACCGCAGGATGGCCAGGGCGTTCTGCGATATAGATCCTCGCATTACCTTTTCAATTTTACCCCTGGCCCCCCACGGCCGGGAGATTGCCGGCTACCTGCATGAAAGGGGTGCGCAGCTGATGCTTCATCTGCCCATGGAGCCGGAGGAATTCCCGGAGATAAACCCCGGTCCCGGCGCCATTTTGGCGGATATGCCGCCTGATGTCCTTTTGTTTCAGCTCAAGCAGAACCTGGATGACATTCCTTATATATCAGGAGTGAACAACCACATGGGGTCCAGAATTACCGCCATGTCGGAAAAGATGAACCAGATCTTTACCATATTGAAAAAGCGGGATTTGTTTTTTGTTGACTCGATGACGGCCCATAACTCGGAATGCAGGGCTTCGGCCCGCCTTTTGCAGCTTAAGTTCGCCACAAGGGATGTCTTTTTGGATAATATCCAGGAACCGGCCTATATTACCGGACAATTCAACGAACTGCTGGAGATGGCCAGGCGGAGGGGGATGGCAATCGGCATCGGCCATCCCTACAAGGCAACACTTGAGACCCTGCAAAAAGAACTGCCGAAATTAGAGGGCCGGTTTGAGATTGTGCCGGTTAAAAACCTGACTTACATTCCGGGCTGATCATGGGCTGACAGGTTTCCATATCCCCCTGTCGCACCATATCCGTGAGAACGGTTCACCCGGAGGCAGGATTTTTCGGAAAAGTCCTGCAGGATCGATTTTTTCTTCACTGCTGCTGTCATAAAAAGGATCCCAGGGTTCTATGATCACCGGCCCGGCCGTGGTCGATAACATTCTCGGCGCAATTGGCTCTCCCCAGTCCCGTCGATGCATGGCCGCTTCGAGCGCAGCCCAGTGCCCTGTGTCCGCGATCTGGGTAAGGGTTACCACCGTGGGCGGGCTGAGCGGGATATCGCCGCTCAGATTCAGCTCAAGGGCTTTTGCAGGTTCGAGCCAGATCCCGTGCAGGGTTTCCTTGTTGTCCGGCCTGCATTGCTGGGCCTTTGGCATCGGGACCATGAAAAAACGGGTGTCGAACCGTTTTTTCATTTGTGCCGGGGTGATCCAGTGGGACCATTTTTTCAGCCGTGACAATTCAAGGACCCAGTTCTCTTCTTCTATTGTTTTTTTGAACCAGCCCGGTTCAAGGTTCCTGTCAAGACGGTAGCTGCATATTTTTTCGATATCGTTCCCGGTTTTTTCACCCATGACCACCAGAAAAACCCCGGCTTCTTCAAGGGTTTCACGAATGGCCGCGATACTGAATCCAAGAGCGTCTTCAAACCTAAGTCCCATTGTGGTAAGGTTGGAGCGGATCCAGGAGCCCGGCACATCCAGGTGGGGTTCCCATGTATCCATCCCCCTGTCCTCAGGGTCTACCCTCCCGCCGGGAAATACGTATAACCCGCCCATAAAGCCGCTGCGGGTGCTTCGTTTCATCAGGTAAACCTCGATCCGGCCACTGTTTTCCCGAACCAGGATAACTGTGGCGGCAGGATTTATTGCTGTGGTACTGTCAAGCTCAGGCTTAATGGCATTTCCCTTCAATCTTTCCTCTGTCTTTAAAGCAGATGTGACATCATAACGGCTGAGCGCCGTGAAATCAACCATTCCCTTCAAGTGTATCTGTATTATCAGAGAGGCCTGGCAACAACCCCTTGACTTCAATGAGCGGTATGGGGTAACAACAATCAGGGGTCATAAAGAGACAAGACCCGGAATTTCATCACCTGCAGACCAAGGAAATAACTTTATGATAGAGCAGTACCAGGTTCCTGCCACTGAATTAAGTGCGTCTTTTGATCCGGGATTTGTTTTCGATACCACGGATGAACTGTCCCCACTGGATGAAGTCATCGGGCAGAAAAGGGCCGTAGACGCTATAGATTTCGGCCTGAACATGGATACCCCGGGATACAACATATTTGTGACCGGTGAGGAAGGTACGGGGAAATCCACTATTGTTCGCCACATTCTAACCCGTCATGCCGCAGGACGAAAAACACCGGACGATATCTGCCTGGTGCATAATTTCGATGACCCTTTCAATCCTGCTCACCTGTTTTTACCACCGGGAACGGCTCTCCGGTTCAAGCAGCAGATGGCATTGTTCATCGAGCAGCTCCAGGTAAAAATGCCTCACATGACCGATGATGAAGAATTCCAGAAAAAAATTGCGGACATCCAGAAAAAATATACCGAAAGCAAAAAAGAGCTGTTTGAAGAGCTGGATGCTTTTGCCGGCAATATTCACATAAAGATCGCCTCCACTGAGAACGGATACCAGGCAGTGGCCATGGACGGCGATCAGCCCATGAGCCAGGAAGTGTTTGACGCGCTTGCACCTGAGAAGCAGGAATCTGTGACATCCGGTATGGCAAAAGTGACTGAAAAACTGGCAGATGTATTGAAAAAAGTTGAAGTACTGGACCAGGAAATGCAGATGCGCATGACCGGGATGATATCTGAAAAGGTACAGGACCTGGTGTCAATACAGGCCCGTACCCTGGACGATTTTGCCGGAAAAACGCAGGCTGTCGGGACCTACCTTAAGCGGGTGCGTTCAGATATTGTTGAAAATATGGCCCTGTTCATGGGCTCCCTGGAGGCAGAACCCGGTGTTTCCCAGGAAAACCGGAAACTTTCCGACATGGCCGGATCACTTTTGAAACGTTACCAGGTCAATGTCCTGGTGACCCGGCGGAATCAAACCGGGGCACCGGTAGTCATCGAGTCCAACCCGAGCTTTTCCAGCCTGTTCGGTAAAATTGAAAAACCCATGGTGACCGGACCGTCGTCATCTGATTTTACCATGGTACAGGCCGGTTCTCTTCTCGAGGCAAATAACGGGTACCTGGTAATTGAGATAGCATCTGTGCTCGCCCATCCGGAAAGCTGGGAAAAGCTTAAAGTTTCCCTGCAAAGCCGGGTGCTCCAGATGGAAGATACGTCTGAAAACAGAATGCCCGGGATGTATTACCTCAAACCGCTTCCAATCGATCTGGATGTCAAGGTTATTCTGCTGGGAAGTTACGAGACTTTCAGGGCAGTCCAGCAGCTTGATCATAAATTCGACAAATTATTCAAGGTCCGTGCTGATTTTGACGACGAGGTCCAGTTGTCTGCCGAGACCATGCAACAGTACGCCCGTTTTATTGCAGGTGCCTGCAGGACACAGGCATTACCACCTTTTTCAAGGGCAGCGGTGACCAAGGTCATTGAATATTCCTGCCGCCTGGTGGCTGATAAATCCAGGCTCTCCTTGAGGTTCGGCCATGTAATGGGCATGTTGAAAGAGGCCGGTTACTGGGCTGGCAGGCAAGGGGAACTAACAGTTTCCCACATCCATGTTCAAAAGGCGGTACATGAATTCAGGTTCCGCCATAACCTTTACGAGGAAAAGGTCCACCGGGGATTTGAGGATGGAACGGTCCTGATGGATGTAACAGGAATGAAAATCGGCCAGGTCAATGCCCTGGCGGTTTACCAGATGGGCAATATCGCCTTTGGCCGGCCCGGTAGAATTACCGCGGAATCTTACATGGGTGCCCCCGGCATTATCAATGTCGAACATGAAGCCGACCTGTCCGGAGGAACCCATGATAAAGGGGTCATGATCATTTCAGGATTCCTGGGCCGAATGTTTGCCCAGGATTATCCGATCAGCGTAACTATTTCCATAACCTTTGAGCAGAATTATTCAGGTGTTGACGGAGACAGTGCGTCTTCAACCGAATTGTATGCGGTGCTGTCGAGTCTTTCCGATATGCCCGTGAGACAGGGAATTGCCGTGACCGGATCCGTGAATCAGAAAGGCGAGATCCAGGCTATCGGCGGCGTGAACGAGAAAATCGAAGGATTTTACGATGTCTGTGTTCAAAAAGGGCTTACCGGCGACCAGGGCGTAATGATCCCGGCATCCAACATCCGGAACCTGATGCTGCGCAGGGATGTCATTGACTCGGTTGAAAAAGGAAAATTTCATATTTTCGGTGTTCGGACTGTCCAGGAGGGTATCGAGGTGTTGACCGGTACAAATGCCGGTAAAAAAGATGTTGCGGGCAGATATGCAGAAGGCAGTGTTTTCAGGGCTGTCCAGGAAAAACTGAAAAAATTTTTTGACCAGTCACGGACCATCAGGTGATGAAAATACCCATAATCAGAATTGTAGTCTGTGCGATGCTTACCTTGTCGTGCTGTGCTGCGGGTCATGCGGCCACCGGGCCTGTACGGTTTGAAAAACCCTTGAATACACAGGCTTATAACAACAGTATCATCCAGGACAGCAGCGGATTTTTATGGATCGGCTGCACCAACGGAATAATCCGGTATGACGGTTATGAGATCAAGGGATTCAAGGCAGGTGAAGGATCGCTTTCCTCGAATTACGCCCCGGGTATTTTCGAAGATGATGAGGGGCTTTTCTGGATCGGAACCGTTGGCGGCGGAATGACCGTGTTTGACCGGAAGACCGGCGGTTTCTCCTATTATCGGCATGAAACGGGTAATCCTGACAGTATCAGCAGTAATGATTTCAACTGGGCGCCCAAAACAGTTGCCCAGGATGCCGGAGGTTTTATTTGGATGGGAACGGCAGACGGGTTGAACCGTCTGGATAAATCAACAGGGAGGATTCAGCGGTTTTTTCATGATCCGGATATCCCGGGCAGTCTGAGTCATGATTCAGTCTGGACAGTGATGGCGGACCGGGACAAAACGATCTGGATAGGGACAGAGGCCGGCCTGGATCGATATGATCCCAGGACAGGCCGTTTCGTACATTTTCAGCATGATCCCGCCAGTTTGTCAGGCATTGGAAAAGGGTTCGTCTATGCCATAGAGCCGGTTGAAAACGGGGTTTTATGGATCGGGACCAGTCATGGAGGCCTGAACAGGTTCGATACCCGTACCGGAAAATGGGAGCGCTATTACCATGATCCTTCAGACCCTGACGGTATATCCCATAACGAGGTCTATTCAATTACAAGGGATCAAAATGGACACCTGTGGCTGGGCCGTTCTTACGCTGTTCCCGCCGGCCTCGAGGAATTCGATCCTGTATCCGGAACGTTCACGGTGTACCGCCATGATCCGGAAGATCCCAACAGCCTGAGTTCGGATATCATACTCGGAGCTTATGAAGACCATGCAGGTATTTTGTGGATAGTGGACAATACCGGCCCGATCAACAAGCTTGATCCCAACATGAAACCCTTTCATCTTTACCGCCACAATGCCAAGGCCGAGAACAGCCTGAGCGCCAACGTGGTGCCCGCAATTATCGAGGACAGCAGCGGTTTTATCTGGCTCGGCACCCAGCTGGGGGGACTGAACAGGTTTGATCGGGAGACCCGGACCTTCAGGGTGCATAAATCGACACCTGATATTGAGAATGGTATATCCAACAATTACGTGTTCTCAATCCTCGAAGACAGTTCCGGCCGGTTATGGGTCGCGATGAACGACGGTGTACACGGTATCTTCGACCCGGATACAGGCCGGTTTGTAAAAACTTTTTCCAACCCCTTTGCTTCGGTAGTGGCCAGAGGGATGATAGAGGACAACCATTCACCAGGTGTGTTCTGGTTTGGTACCGAAGCTTCCGGCCTTTTTCGATTTGAGTCTGATACAGGCCGGTTTGTCCAGTATAAAAACGATCCTCTGGATCCAGACAGCCTGAGTTCAAACGGGGTTGTAAGGCTTTTCCAGGATGACAGCGGCACCCTGTGGGTGCCTACCATGGGAGGGGGGTTGAACAGGTTTGTCCCTCAGAGTGATACGTTTGTTCACTACCGGTCCAGCCCGGATGATGAATCCACAATCAGCGGCAATACGGTCAGCGACTGTTATATTGACAGTTTCGGTAATTTCTGGGTAGCAGCAGATGATGGCGGATTGAACCTGTTTGACCCGGAGGCCGGTACCTTTGAACGGTTTGATGAATCCCACGGGTTCCCGACCCATTCCATCAGGAGTATTTTGGAGGATGACAATGGATACCTGTGGATGGGGTCAAACGCCGGGCTGATTAAATTCGGCATTCGTACCAGGAAGGTAGCACAGGTTTTTACAGAACAGGATGGACTTCAGGGTGACAGCTTCAGCCTGTATGCAACCAGTGCATGCAAAACCAGGGACGGCCAGATGTGGTTTGCGGGCTTGAACGGGGTAAATGCTTTTTATCCGGACCAGATACTTAAGAACCCTCATATTCCGCCAGTGTCGCTTTTATCTGTCCGGCAGGACGGGACCGACCTGGCAAAAGACAGCACGGCGGTGTTCATCGATCAGCTTGAGCTGCCCTGGGACAGGAACAATTTCGAATTTGACTTTGTGGCACTGAACTATACCCAGCCGGAAAAGAATCAATATGCCTATGTTCTGGAGGGATTTGAAGAAAACTGGAATCACCTGGGCACCCGGCGATATGGCAAGTATACCAATATCCCCGGGGGTGAGTATGTATTAAAGCTGTTTGGTTCAAACAATGACGGCATATGGAACTACGGAGGAAAAACCGTCAGGATAACCGTTTCCAAACCGCCCTGGCTGAGGTGGTGGGCTTACCTTGTTTACCTGATGCTCCTTGTGTCCTCCTGGCTGCTGATTTTGAAGGTCACCCCGAAAATATACAAGCAGAAATTGAACCAGCAAAGAAGGGTAACAGAGCAGCTCAAATATATCCACCAGATGAGAACTCACCTGATCGCCCAGCAGGCCGAGGTTGAAAAGGAGCTGCGAAAATCAAAACAGACCCTTGAAAAAACCGTTGAACTGCGAACCAGGGAGCTGGTAGAGGCCAAGGAAAAGGCGGAGCTGGCCAATGCGGCAAAAAGTGAATTCATTGCCAACATGAGCCATGAGGTACGAACCCCCTTGAACCTTATACTGGGCTTTTCCGAAGCCCTGGCCCGGGTTGTGGATGATTCGCAGCAGCACGCCTATATTTCATCCATCCAGTCATCCGGGCGGTCGCTTCTGACCCTGCTCAATGATATCCTTGACCTGTCGAAGAGCGATGTCAATAAACTGACAATTGAATACAAGGCCTTTGATATCCGGGCACTTTTATATGATGTCAGGCAGATGTTTGAAAAAAAGATCGAACAGAAAAACCTGGAATTCATACTGGATATCGATCCTGAACTGCCGCGGCGGATCATCATGGACGGTCCCCGTTTGAGGCAGGTTCTATTGAACATAATCGGGAACGCTATAAAATTTACCCACAAAGGGCATATCAGGCTTCATGCCTTTGTTGAAAACAGCTTTGTTCCAGATGACCATACGGTGGATATGACCATCTGTGTCGAAGATACCGGCATCGGTATCGAGGAGGATCAAATGGAATCTATTTTTGAAATGTTTTCCCAGCACAGGGGGCAGGATAACAGCCGCTACGGCGGAACCGGTCTCGGCCTTACAATATCCAGGCGGCTGGTCCGTATGATGGGTGGACAGATTGCCCTGGAGTCTGAAAAGGATGCCGGCAGCAGGTTCATGATCCATTTCAAGGCAGTCCGGGTTGCCCCGCCGTCATCCATGAACAAGGAGACGGCGGAAAAAGATGAAGGATATGATGCATTACCCCTGCCGGAATCAGAACCTGAAGGCCCTGGACCTGAAAAATTGAGCGCCCCGCAGATAGAACAGCTCAAGGCCCTTAGAGAACGGTTGATGCAGTATAAGCAGGATACCTGGGATGATTTGAAGGATGCCATGGTAATTGACGAGATAGCCCGTTTTGCCGGCGCTTTAAAGAAACTGGCAAAAGAATACGAATCCAGGGATCTCGACCGGTGGGCCGACACCCTGCTGTCCCATGCCAACCTTTTTGACATGGAATCCCTGCCGCCTTTTCTGAAGAGTTTTCCCGGAGTTATCGATCTTATACAAAAACGCATTGAAAGCGGCCGGCATCCTTGAATAAAAGGCGTGCCCTGCAGCAAATCATTATATTAAGGAGGTCTGCGTGAATAATGGAAAGCCGATGATTTTAATCGTGGACGACAACCCTGAAAATTTGCAGTTGATGGGAAAGCTGCTGTCAGACAACGGTTATGAGGTTGGGGTTGCGCAGGATGGTGAGAAGGCATTGAGTTTTGTAAAAAAAACCCACCCTGACCTGATCCTGCTCGATGTGATGATGCCCGGGATGGATGGATTCAAGGTGTGCCGGGAACTGAAAAAACAGCTGGTCACCCAGCATATCCCGGTCATTTTCCTGACGGCCAAGAACGAGACAGAGGACATTGTATCCGGGTTTGAAGCCGGGGGAGTGGATTACGTCACCAAGCCGGCCATTACCGAGGAGCTTTTAGCCCGGATAAAAACCCATATCGAGGTCAAGATGCTCCGGGGTCTTTTGCCCATATGCTCAAACTGCAAGAAAGTCCGGGATGACAAAGGATTCTGGAAGCAGATCGATGAATATATCGAGCGGCATTCCCATGCGGTTTTCAGCCATGGCATCTGCCCGGACTGCCTCCAGAAACTGTATGGTGAAAAAGACTGGTTCAAAAACAAACCGCTGCAGGGATGATATCCATCATTGCTTTTTTGCTGTATTGCGTTATGTTAGTGACATATTGTGAAATAATCTGAAATGATGGAGAGCATATGAGCAAGATAATTGCACTGGCCGGAAAAGGCGGTGTGGGAAAAACAACGGTAGCAGCCCTGATCAGCCGGTATTTTTCAAAACAGGAGAACGCCCTGATGCTGGCCGTGGATGCAGACCCCAACAGTAACCTCGGAGAAACCCTGGGT
>CAYNHL010000069.1:0-17571 GCA_964397015.1 uncultured Desulfobacterales bacterium
GAGTATGCTCAATATGCTGCGCCGGCTCATCGGCGAAGACATCGATCTGGTATGGCAGCCGTCTGCCCATCAGTGGCCGGTTAAAATGGATCCGTCCCAGATTGACCAGATCCTTGCCAATCTTTGCATCAACGCACGGGATGCCATTTTAGGAGTGGGGAAGCTCACCATAGAAACCGGGAGAAAATCATTTGATGCAGCGTACTGCAATGAACATCCCGGCTTTATACCCGGGGATTTTGCGCTGCTGTCGGTCAGTGACAACGGCTGCGGTATGGACAGTGAAACTCTTGACAATCTGTTCGAGCCTTTTTTCACCACCAAGGAAGTGGGCCGGGGCACGGGCCTGGGGCTTGCTACGGTATATGGAATCGTCAAACAGAACAACGGTTTCATCGATGTTTACAGCAAACCGGGCCGGGGATCCACTTTCAGAATTTATCTGCCCCGTTTAATTGCCGATGAAGAAGCTGACAAGGCCGTTCATGGAAAAAAAGCGGCTGCCGGGGGAACGGAAACCATTCTGCTGGTGGAAGACGAGCCCTCTTTTCTGAGGATGACCCGTTTGATGCTGGAAAGGAAAAATTATACCGTGCTGTCTTCAACCACACCCTCAGAGGCTGTGGAAAAGGCAAAAAACCATTACGGCCCTATCGATCTGCTTATGACCGACATTGTCATGCCGGAGATGAACGGCCGCGACCTGGCCAGACAAATCACCGGTCTTTATCCGGATATCCGGCTTTTGTTCATGTCCGGCTATACTGCTGATGTCATTGCCCACCAGGGAATCCTGGATAAAGGGGTGGCATTCATCCAGAAACCTTTTTCAGTAGCTGACCTGACAGAAAAGGTACGGGATGTTCTGGACAAAAATCAATGAGTTAAATGGGCTCAGGCTTGCATTATTGCGCTTTTGACCCTTGACAGGAACCTGTTTTTTGTCAACCAGAATATATGAAAAATTTATATAACATTACCATGACGAAATCTCTTTTAACCAAATTTGTAAAGCTGTGAGTCGTATTTTGTTTGACAAAAAGAAACAGAATAATTAAAAGAAATCTGGTTCATGTCTGATTTTGGTTCTGAATAACTGATACAAGGAAGGGTTTTATGACAAATAATGGTGCTATAAATAAAGCGGCGTTTGACTGGAAGCGCTGGCTGTTTTTCAGTATCGGAATAATATTGTTTGCCGTAGTGTATTATTCTCCTCCATGGCCGGATGCGGTGGATCCCATGGGCAAGCAGTTTGTGTTGTCACAACAGGCAAAAGGGGCTTTGGCCCTTTTTTTACTTGCAGGCACATTCTGGGTGTTTGAAGTGGTTCCGATCGGTGTCACCGGCCTCATGATAGGCGTGGTCCAGGCCCTGTTCTTCATCAGGCCTGCAAGCGACGCTTTCAAGGATTTCATGGATCCGTCGGTATTGTTTATCTTTGGTTCATTGACAATCGGCATGGTGTTTACCAAGGTGGGCATCACAAAGCGCCTGGCCTATAAAATGCTCATGATAGTGGGTGACAGCACCACCCGGATTTACCTGGGCTGTTTTGTCGTGACGGCTCTTTTGACCCATATCATGGCACATACTGCCGTGGCCGCCACCATGTATCCTCTGCTGGTGACCATTTACGCCCTTTATACCACGGATGAAAAACCCACCAAATTTGGTAAGGGCCTGTTCATGGGTATGGCATTTGTGGCAGGGGCCGGAAGCATTGTCACTTATCTTGGCGCCGCACGGGGTATGGTTGCTCTGGGGTTCTACAAGGAGGTTGTCGGAAAGGATGTTTCCTTTTTTGAACTCTCCTGGTACATGTTCCCTATTGGATGGCTCATGGTTTTTCTGCTGTGGCTTTTTTTCTGTGTGATTTACAAGCCGGAGCAGGACCGTATCCCGGGGCTGCGGGAAAAAGCCCGGCAGCTGAACAGCGAAATGGGGCCGTTGACCGGCAGGGAAATAGGAGCAGGCCTCATAGTGTTCGGCACTATTTTATTTTTGTCCCTGCAGTCGTTTGTTCCTGCTTTGAAGCCGTTTAACAAATCCGCGGTTCTCCTGGTAGCAACTATTTTATTTTTCCTGTTCAACATTCTTGATCTCGAAGACCTCCAGATGGTCCCCTGGAATATCATACTGCTTTTCGCCGGGGCCATGAGCATCGGGTTCTGCCTTTGGCAGACAGGTGCCGCCGAATGGCTGGCCATCAACTGGCTGGGGTTTTTCCAGGATGCCCACTGGTTTATTTTTGTAATGGGCATCTCCTTTTTTGTTCTGCTGATGACAAATTTCATCATGAATGTTGCGGCCATAGCCATTTCCCTGCCTGTCGCCCTGGTTGTCGCTCCATACCTGGGAGTGACCGGAGAAATTATTTTCTTTTCAGCCCTGGTTGTGGCAGGTATGCCTTTCCTGCTGCTCGTAGGTGCCGCTCCCAACGCCATTGCCTACAACTCCGGGCAGTTTACCAGCGGTGAATTTTTTACTGTCGGTATCCCGGGCAGCATCCTGCTGATGGCGGTACTCGGGCTGTTTGTCATCCTGGTCTGGCCTCTAATGGGGATGGAAGTGTATATGGGATAGCAACAGGAATATAACGCTGCTTGAAACAAAGTCTTTGCTTTATTGATTCATTCTGACGCATTTGTTAAGATAATCATGATCTGGATTCAAGCCGCCGCTGGTGCAGCGGCGGCTTGAACCGTTAAACGGAAAGTTTTGATGACACCGGCACCAGCGCCGTACCACCTGGTTTAAGGATTTGACGTGGCTGAAATGCAGCACAGTGACAATGGTGGACAAAGATGCCCGAAGACGGACACAGGGCTTACCCTTGCCGTGCATATCATGATTGTTTCCCTTGTTCCCCTGATCCTGGCTTCAGTCATCATCCTCTACCAGTTCCAGGGATTTTCAACAAAAATTGTGCGTGCCCGCCTGTCCGAGCAGGCAAACCGGCACCGGCAGGAAATAGATGCTTTTTTCGCCCGGGGAATAGACGATATCACGCTGATGTTCAGCCATAATAAGGTTTTACAGCTTACGGACAGCGGCCTGCTCAACAAATGGCTGCAGACATTTCAGGCCGGCCGTGATGCAGGGTTCCTCGCCCTCGGGTTGATGGATGACAAGGGGCAAATGATCTCCCATGCAGGAGTTCCTTTAGACAACGTCCAAACAGACAGTTCACGGGAAAACATCGCATCATGGTTTCAGGCTGCCATGGAGCATGATACCTTTGTCTCCGATATATTTTCAGGCAAAAAGGGGCAATCCTTTTTTATCCTGACCGCCAGGCATCAAAGCCGGGGAAGATCGTGGCTGATGTGGGCCATGATGGATGCCGGCGGGTTTGTCGGGAAATTGAACGAACTTGTCCCGGACAACAATGCACAGATCCTTGTATTGAACAGCCGTGGGGAACCCCAGGCTCAAACGGCCGGACAGGTGTGTCGGCTGAGCGAAAAGAACTATATCAGCTTGTTCCAGAAAGAGAACAGGAACCCGGCCGGCACGGCTCAAGCCGGTATACAATGGCCGAATAACCCTGGGAATGCTGACCCTGCTGTGATTGTCGAAACACAGACACCCGCCGGCGAAAGGTGCATCGCGGCAGCTGTTTTTCTGAATACCGGAGACTGGCTGCTGGTATTGCAGACCGAAGCTGCGCATGCCTTTGAAATACGTGATGGAATTCGGATGATGGTTCTGGCAACCTTATCCGTTGCCGCACTGGTCATCGTTCTTGCCGCTTTTTTTATTTCAGGCCGGCTTGTAAAGCGTTTTGACCGGAAGACCGTTGACGAGCTTGTGGTGACAAACCAGATTGTCGAAGCCGGTAAACTTGCATCCATCGGGGAACTGGCTGCAGGTATCGCCCATGAAATCAACAATCCGCTGGCAATCATGGTTGAGGAAGCCGGCTGGATTCAGGATCTGCTCAGCGACGGAATAGATAATACCAAAAACCTTGCAGAATTCAAACGGGCCCTGCAGCAGATACTGATCCAGGGAGAAAGATGCAGGACTATTACCGGTAAATTGCTCAGTTTTGCCAGGGAAAACGATTCCCCTGTAGAAACTGTCCAGTTGAACGCGTGTGTCTGTGATGCGGTGGACCTGCTGTCCCAGAAATTGAGGTATGCAGATATCGAGGTGACGGTTCGGCTTCATCCGGATCTGCCCGCCATACGGGCATCGGTCACCGAAATTCAGCAGGTTTTGATCAATATTCTTCAAAACGCGATATGGGCCATGAAAAAAACCGGGGGGCATCTCCAGATTGTCACCAGTCTTGAAAACAGCCATATTTTCATATCCATAACAGATTCCGGACCCGGTATTCCGGCAGAGAAACTGCAGCGGGTGTTCGACCCGTTTTTTACCACAAAGCCCGTGGGCGAGGGCACCGGACTTGGGCTGTCCATCTGTTATGGGATCATATACAAAATGGGGGGCCGGATCGATGTCGAAAGTGTTGCAGGAAAAGGAACAACATTTACTATTGTGCTGCCGGTGAACCAGGAGGCGGCAAATTCTTAAGGAGGAGATAAATGGCTATTGCAAAAATTTTGATTGTGGATGATGAAACTTCTTTTGTGGATGCCATGATCAAACGGCTTACAAAAAGAGAACTGGATGTTCTGCCGGCATACAGCGGCGATGAAGCACTGCGGGCGCTGAAAGACAACCCGCGTATAGAAGTGGTTATCCTGGATGTGAAAATGCCGGGAATGGATGGCGATGAAGCCCTAAAAGAGATCAAGAAACAGTATCCGCTTGTCGAAGTGATAATGCTTACCGGGCATGCAACGGTTGAATCGGCAATCAAGGGAATGAAAATGGGAGCTTTTGACTACCTGATGAAGCCCTGTGATATCGATCTGCTGGTATCCAAGGTGGAGGAGGCTGCGGCCAAAAAGCGCCGCCATGAACAGAAAATCACTGAAGCCGAAATGAGGAAAATTACATCGACACGTCCCTGAAGGATTTTTTCTGCGCAGCTTTTGATTTCAAACCCATGTGTCCTGGGGATACTTTTTTCTATCTAAATGTTTCCGGGTCGATGCCGAACCTTTTCATCAGCTGCTGCAGGGCCTGCCTGTCCAGGCTGGCATTTTTTGCAGCCTGTGTGACATTGCCCCCGGTGATGGACAGCTGGGCGCCGATGTAAGCATTGTTGAACTCCCGGAGCATTTTTTCCTTTGCAGCTTTGTAGGGCAGGGACATCAACCTGCCGCCGTTTTGGCCCGGCATGGAAATGCCTGCATGGTCCGAAGCTTTCAGGGGAATGTCAGCCGGCATGATGCTGTCGGATTTGGAATAAAGTATGCCCTGGATCAAAACGTTTTCAAGCTCCCTGATATTGCCGGGCCAGGGATGCTTGAGAAGCAGGTCCATGACCGCCCGCCCGATCTTTTTAGGCGGTTTTTTCAGTTTTTTACAATGCTTTGCAACCAGGTGTTCTGCGATCAGCGGGATGTCGGTGACCCTCTCCCGCAAAGGAGGCAGTTCAATGGAGATGACATTGAGACGGTAAAAAAAATCTTTTCTGAATTCATTTTCCGCCATTTTCTGTCTCAGGTTCCTGTTGGTGGAAGCTATGATTCTCACATCAATTTTAAAGGTCCTGTTAGCCCCCAGGGGTTTTATCTCTTTTTCCTGGAGAACCCGTAAAAGTTTGGTCTGTATGGACGGGGCGATATCCCCGATTTCATCCAGGAACAATGTCCCCTTGTGCGCTTCCTGGAACAGGCCGTTTTTATCCCGGGAGGCATTGGTAAAGGCTCCTTTTTTGTACCCGAACAGCTCGCTTTCCAGGATATGTTCCGGTATGGTCGGGCAGTTTACCGGGATATACGGGTGGTTTTTCCTGCTGCTCAGGGCGTGGATGGAACGGGCGGTCAGGTCTTTGCCGGTGCCGGATTCCCCGGTGATCAGGACGGTGACATCACTTGCGGCCACCATCCTGATTTGATCGAAAACACTGATCATGGGATCGCTGGTACCAATCAGTTCGAGATCCCTGGAATCTTTTTGGGCCAGAAGCTTTTTGTTTTCGTTCAGCAGCCGGCTTCTTTCGAGTGCCTTTTGCACTTTAAAGATGAGCTCTTCATGCTCAAAGGGTTTGGGGATAAAATCATAGGCTCCTTTTTTGACCGCCGTGACTGCGGATTCGATATTACCGAATGCGGTAAGCATAATTACGGTCAGGTCCGGGTACTGTTCCTTTATCAGTTCAAGCAGTTCAAAGCCGTCCATACCGGGCATTCTGATATCACATATGACAAGGTCGACGGGGTTTGCGGCAAGCAGCGACAAGGCCATGCTGCCGGAAAAAGCCATGGACACTTTGCAGTCCAGTTCCGGCTCGAGGGTGCGCTGCAGCAGCCTGGTCATGTCTTTTTCATCATCAACAGCCAGTACGTGAGAGGTCATGGTTGCTCCTTGCCGGTCAAGGCCGGTGTTTCAGGGTGACAGGGCAGTACAACGGTAAAAACACTGCCGCTGCCTTCGGTGCTGGTTACGAGAATATCGCCCCGGTGGCGCCTTATGATACCGTATCCGACGGAAAGACCCAGACCCGTGCCCTGTCCCACCGGCTTGGTGGTAAAGAAAGGGTCAAATATCCTGGACAGGTTTTCTTTCTCGATTCCCCTGCCGTTGTCCGCCACCTGGACTTGAACGGTATCATCTGCAGTTTTCCTGGTGGAAACTTCGATCCGGCCTTTACCGTCCACTGCATGGCAGGCATTTATCAAAAGGTTGATCAATACCTGGGACAGTTCGGGCTCATTGCCCTGGATATAAAGGCAGTTTCCTGAGTGAGGGTTCAGGGTTATTTCAATATTCCTGAAGTCCGAATGGTTGGATAAAAAACGCACCACCGCTTCAACAAGGTGATTGATATCCACCTTGTCAAATTTTCCCGGTCCTTTGCGTGAAAAGGACAGAAGGTCTGACACTACTGATTTACAGTTTTTCACATGCTTTTCAATTGTTTTGAGATCGTCTGCGCAATCCGGGTTCTGCTTGAGCAAAAGCTGTGTATATCCCAGGATGATACCCAGCGGATTGTTGATTTCATGAGCCACCCCGGCAGAAAGTTCACCTAAAGCCGCAAGCTTGTCTGTCCGGGCCATCTGCTTTTCCATCAGCCGTTTTTCATTGATATTCTTGATTATAAAGTGAAAGGTCCTGGCGCACCCGAAAGCACCGTAATCAACCCCTCCGGTTATCAGCACCATGACGGGGCCGCCCCCTTTTTTTGAAAACGCGAACTCTTCGTTCAGGACATATTCCTGTGACTGCAGGATGCCGGCCATTTTTTCCCATTCCTGAGGCATGGAAAAAAGCCGGTCCAGTGTCATTTCCTGCTGCAGCATGTCATTTTTATCAATGCCGGTCAGTTCGATGCCTGCCGGGTTGATTTCCATGATTTTGAATTTGTCATCCGTGACAATGATGGTATCCAGTGAGTGCTCGAAAATCCGGCGGGTTTTGTGCTCGCTGCTGGTCAGGCGTTCAGTACGCTCGATGACTTTTTGTTCCAGTGTCTGGTTTAAATCGATCAGGTCGATATGGGTTTGTTCAAGCTCTTTTTTTCCTTCCCTGATTTTTTCGTTGATATTCCAGGTCTGGTTGAAAAAAAGGGTTATCAGGCCGATCAGCATGAAGGAAATCGTGTTGATGCTGCCGGAATAAGCACTTATTGCCTGCCAGTGTTCATTGTTGCCGGTCAGGATCAGGAAATGGGACAGGATGTGTCCAAAGGACCGGGATACGGCAAACAGTGCAAAACCTGTGCTGATCCATAAAAGATAGTGAAAAACCGTGTTGTCCGGCGCCTTTGCCTTGAGCATCCTTGCCTTGTAAAATGTCATGACCGCAAGGACCACCATGCATACCGAACCCAGTATGTCGACGGTAATTATGGGAACAGCTGATCTGATCATGGTTTGTCTTCAGTGGACGGTTCTTGAGGATTTTTTCCGGCCAGTGCGGATACCCCGAGATATAAAAACAGCATGGCCGGCACACAGAGAAGATGGTCCATTTTAAGAAAGTAGTATATGCCTTCGACAGGCAGGCCGCCGGAAATTGATGTCAGGCGCAGTTGATTGAATGAAACGATTTCCATACTCACGATGTCGATCTGGTTGTCAAGGAAATGGGCGGTGATCGTTCCTATGTTCCAGAGGATGAAGAACAGACAGGATACCTGGATGCAGCGCCATCCTTTCAGTCTGCCGAGACCCTTGCCTGCAATACTGAGAACAAGGACAACCATGGACAAAAGGAAAAAAAGGTGACCTATCTGGTGGACAATTATTCCTTCGTCGTGAACATGCTGCTGTATGGCGGCGGCATCCGCAGGAATACCGAGCAGTATTCCTGCGGATGCCAGAAAAAGCAATGTGGCCGGTATTTTTTGTTCAGCAAGGACCATGTCGGTCAATTCCCGGTGAAAACACCACGCACCTTTTTCCTGATGCCGGCCCCAAAAATGCGCAGCAGGATGTACATGAGAATAAACGGGGCGAAAACATTCACATCGAGGCCGCCGGTCCAGTCCGGCATCGTGAACTGAATGTCCCCGAACCTCCTGTCAAGCCATGCCGCGGCAAAAAAAGCGGGCCACAGGGCGGCCATGCCCATTGCCATGAGCAGGAAAAATGATTTTCCATATGCTTCGTTGGCCAGCCTGTTGATTCCTTTGTAAGCGGCTTGATCCCCGGCCTGCCTGGCTTTCATGGATTGTTCATGGTAATAGAGGGTTTCGTCCATGTTTGCGGCAACAGCTTTCCGGTTGACCCGTCCTGCAACCGCCAGGCTGAGTTCACCGATGAGCACCGCCCACAGGGACAGGCAGAACGTTCCCGCCCACCATCCTGCCATGGGGTTGCCGAACAGGCGATAGGGATAAATCAGCACGGGATCGATATGGTTAATTATCATTTGTATGGTGTCCATGTCCGCTCCCAAAAAAATTACGGCAGTTCAAGCATTGAACAAAAAGGGTCTAAAACGGGGGAAGCAGGCTGTATCCAAGAAATCCTACACTTGTATACCGGATTCCCACATAAAAGGCAAGAATGATAAAGATGACCTTGAGCACTTTTTCAGGGATGAACTTTGATGTCCGCGGGCCGATCATGGAGCCGATGAATACGCCGATCAGTTCGACACCGATGAATCCCCAGGCGATGACAACCCCTTTGCCCACCATGTAGGAAAATATGGATACAATCATGCCCACAAGCACGCACAGTGCCGATGTCCCTGCCACCAGGAACATGGGCAGTCCTGCCACGGAGGTCAAAAACGGCACGTAGAGGAACCCGCCGCCCACGCCGATGAAGGAGGCGATGGCCGCAATTACTATACCGCCTATCATGGGCACGTAGGCCTTGAACGCGAACTCCTGGCCAAAAAACGTGAACCGGATGGTGCCGATCATGAAGGTCATGGCCCATGATGCAATAACAAGGACATAGGGAATCCACTTGAGGGTGCCCACGAGGTTGATCCACAGGGCTGAAACTACGACAAGCACCACAGCGATCCACATGAAGGCCCAGGAACCCTCGATGATTTTGACTCCCTGGTCGGATGTGTCGGTTTTTTCCCGGATAGCTTTTTCAAACGCCTTTGCTGCGGCCTTGGCCTGTTTTTTTCCGGCCGATCCCTTCGGGGTCATTTCATAGACCAGGAAAAATCCCAGGACAAACACGATGATACCGAAAAAGCCGATATAATCCTTGAGAGAAATTTTCCCCGCAGTCAGTTCCGGGATCAGCCAGGATGCCCCCACGCCTCCTATGGCAAGACATATGCCCAGTGGGGCTACCAGCCGGCCCATGCGGTAATAGTTAAAGGAGGAAATCACTCCGCTGAGGCCTACCAGCCACTGGTTGGACACCCTGATGGAGTCTGTCAGAAGATTGTTGACAGGATTGCCTTTGCCAAAGGACTTGGCATAATCGGCAAGCCCGAAGATGGTGATATGTCCGACACCGGCCATTATACCTCCGAACGCACCTACGGTCGAAAAGATCCAGCCAACCCAGATCGCCCACAGCAGACCGAGAAGAAGGCTGGGGGCCGGAGCCCCGGGAATACCCAGAAAGCCTGGAGCCTCTCCCGGTTTGATTACTTCTCTTGTTTTGGCCCCATGGGTCTCGTCTTCCAGGCTCATTTCAATGGCAGCCTTCATTTTGTCCGACATCCCGGGCGAGGTCAGGCCCGAGCCTGTCTGTGCCATTGCCGCTGCTGCAAAAGAGAACAGGACCATCAACGCGGTCGCAAGAAAAAATCTACGGGGGGTCATCATTTTTTGTTTCCTCCTTTTTATGCCTGTAAATTAAAAATGGTCAACAGGCCGGTGTGTTTGAGCAATAATCTGTTTCAATCCAGAAGCCGCAGGCAGTCCTGGGGAAGGCGGTGTGTTCCTTTTCCGACCAGGCTGACTTCAATCAGTGCATCAGGATCGTTTATGGTTGTGTCTGGATCGGTGACATAGCCGTGCAGTCCTATAAAATCATCCATATACGGCTGCCAGGCTTCATCGTCGGATCGCCTGAATACCTCGATTTTATTTCCTTTCTGGAATTGCATGACATCCTTCCTTTATATTACTGGTGAAAGTGACGGGTCGGTGCGGTCTGCCGCACTTATACCTCGCCTGCATCGACTGCAAAGCATCCTGCCAAAAACTTTTTGGGGCACTTTCTGGGTCTTGTTTTCCACAAATTTCAAATAATCCTCAGACGGAAGGTCGGCGCCGCATTCTTCACAATGCCCGATCTTCTGGCTGGCCAGGAGAGTGCCGCATATGGCAAGCTGCCGGTATCCCTCTTTTTCCTCGATGACAATGGCGCGGTTTTCGCAATTGGCCGCGCATGCACCGCAGGTAATACATTTTTTTGCCGTTGTTCTAAAGTCAGTTGGAAAAGGTGTGTCAAAATCCATATACCCTAACTGGAGCGAGTCGATACCCATTTTGTCGCGGCAGATTTCAACGCATTTGCCGCAGCGGCGGCAGATGTCACAGCGAAGGCAGCGCCCGGCTTCGTCGCGGGCTGCCTGTTCGTCATAGCCGAGCTCGACCTGCTGAAATGTTGTGCGCCTGCGGTACACGTTCAACATGGGCATTTCAGGCCGTTCCAGGCGCATTTTACGGTCAGCGGTCATTTCCATGGGAGGGGTTACAGTATGGCGGACCGGCAGCTTTGGCATTCTCGGCTGCGGGATATTGTTCAGGTAACGGTCAATGGATTCAGCGGCGCGCTTGCCGCCGCCGATGGCTTCTATGACAGTTGCAGGCCCCGATACAGCGTCCCCTGCGGCAAATACCCCTGGCATGGCGGTCTCCATGCTGGCTTGATTGACTTCTATGGTGCCTCTCCTGGTCCATTTCACAGCATTGAGAGCCTGCAGTCCCTCATTGTCAACATACTGGCCGACTGCCGATATGACCGCGTCAGCCTTCATCACAAACTCTTTGCCCAGGATGGGCACCGGTGCCAGCCGGTCAGATCCCTTTTTTTTGACAAGCTCGGCTTTTTCACAGGCAAGGCCGGTCACATGGCCTGCTTCTCCGGTAATTTCAGCCGGAATGGTTAAAAAGGAAAACTGAACCCCTTCTTCCTCTGCCTGGACAACCTCTTCTATGTCCGCCGGCATCTGGCTCCTTGAACGCCGGTAGGCGATGGTTACACCCCGGGCACCCAGCCTGAGACTGGTCCTTGCGGCATCGATCGCGACATTGCCCCCGCCGACCACCACAACGTCCCGGCCGGGAGCATGGCGTTGGCCCAGCGCCACCTCTTTTAAAAAGGAAACCGCATCGAATACGCCGGTGAGGGTTTTTTCACCCTCGATTCCAAGATCCCATGCCCTGTGGGCGCCCACGGCGATGAAAAAAGCCTCGTATCCACGTGTTTTCAGCTGATCGAGAGTGATATCCCGGCCAAAGCGCGTGTTGTAGACAAACTCCACCCCGAGTGCTTCGATCATGGCGACTTCCGTATCGATAACTTCCCTTGGAAGGCGATACCTTGGAATTCCCACCATCAGCATGCCGCCGGGGACCGGCAAAGCTTCGATCACCTTGACCTTGTAACCCATGAGTGCCAGGTAGTAAGCTGCGGAAAGACCACCAGGGCCGGCGCCGACAACACAGACTTTTTTGCCGTTCAACGGTTTTCGGGGCGGGTTGACATAGGCGCGGTCAGACATGGCACGCTCAGCGGCAAAGGCCTTTAAAAATTTGATCGATATGGCCGTGTCCATGCGGGCCCTGACGCACATTATCTCGCACGGCCTGGTGCAAACCAGCCCGCAAACCCATGGCAGCGGGTTGTCCCTCCTGATAACCTCTATGGCTTTTGCATCCTCTCCCTTTGCAATCAGGGCCAGGTATGTGGGGATATCGATTCCTGCAGGACATGCCATCTGGCATGGAGAAGGGGCAAGTTTTCCGCAGTCATGGGACGGGCAGTTGCGGGTCTGGATGTGGCTGACAAAGACCTCCCGGTTTTCTTCCAGGATCTGTTTGACAAAATTTCCCACCTGCGGGTTTGACCCGGGACCATTGGTTTTTTGATATTCTTTCAAAAGGTCGTCGATGGATGCCAGGTGATGCTCTCCTGCGGCACCTTCCGCGATTTCTTCAACCAGTGTCAGGATCTGCTCGCAGATTCGCCGGCCTTTAGGATCCTTAAGCTGTCCGGAATCGATCCGGTCATACAGATAGGTGGCAACGGCATGGACCGGGCAGGTTTTTTGTGACATGGCCTATCCTCTTTTTTTAATTAAAAAGTGCTTTGATCAATGGCTGCTGTTGATTTTGCGTGCCGCAGCCTTCTTGTCTGGGGCAGTTCCCGGGCTTTTCCAAATACCAGGCAGCCCGTGGTACAGGTTGTAACACAGGCAGGCTGTTTTCCTTCATCGATCCTGTCTTTGCAGTAATCGCACTTTTCAACCTTTCCCGTGTCCGGCCGCCACTGGGGAGCCCCCCATGGGCAAGCCGATATACAGGCCTTGCATCCCACGCAGAGCTCGGAGTCAATGAAAACGATGCCGTCAGATTTTCTTTTCTGCATTGCGCCCGTAGGGCAGGCCGAAACGCACCAGGCAGTCTCACAGTGAAAACAGGGCATGAAGACAAAGGACATTCTCGGCAGACCGCCGATGAATTTCGGGCCCACCTGGATCACCTGGCAGGGCCTGGTGCTCGCCGGCAGGTTTTTGGTGGTCTTGCACTGTATCTCACACGCCTGGCACCCGATACATTTTTTAACGTCCTGAAACAGGTAGTATTCGCTCATTTATTGCCTCCTGAAATCCTTATCCGGATTTGAACATGCTGTCATGATTATAGTGCGGTTACCGTTACAAAGGTATCGTGAAAAGCCGGGCTCCCGCCGATGGGATCAAATTTGTTTTCCTGTATCAAAGCGTCTGACAATCCCTTGCCGGCCGTGCGCTTTGCCCACTGGGCACGATGGCCGAATCCATGCAGCATGAACACGGCTTCGGGATGAATCAGGTCCGTGACAAAGGCCTTGATCTGTCCTTTTCCGCAGGCCGAGGCCACTTCAACCATGGAATTGTTCTCGATTCCAAGTTTCCCGGCCTGTTCGGTATTGATCCACAGCACATTTTCATCCTGCAGTTCATTGAGGTAAGGGACATTCTGGGTTGAAATATGTGTGTGCAGGGCGGACCGGCCGACAACCAGCCTGAATTTTCCATTTTCCGGTTCAGGTACGGCCTCGTATTCAGGGAAAGACTTAAAACCTGCATCTTCGAGAAGGGAGGACTTGAATTCGATCTTTCCGGAGGGGGTCTTGAATTTGATGCTGTCCCGGTCCCAGAAGACAGGTCCTGAACCGTAGGCCACAAAACCTTTTTTTTCAAAATCATCCATGGTAAAGCCTGTACCCTCGAGCTGCCATTTCACGAGATCATCCATATTCTCATAGGGAAAGTATCTTTCGATCCCCAGTTTTTGGGCTATTTTTTTCAGGATGATCGCTCCTTCCATGGTGTCGTACCTTGGCTCCACAGCTTTTTTGCGCAGGAACATCTGGGGGGAAAGACCGTTGGCCTGCTGGATGCAGTCGGTTCTTTCAAGATATGTGGATTCAGGCAGAATGACATCGGAATACCAGGCAATATCTGAATAATTGATGTCAATGGTTACCAGAAGATCCAGCTTGTCCAGGGCTCTGACAGTAGTGGCGGTGTCGGGGATGGACATCAGCGGGTCAAAGCGATAGGCGATCAGGGCGTGAAGCGGATAGGGATCCTCTTCCAGGATTGCTCTGGGAAGCACCTGGGCCACCCCGTGATTTGGATCGGGCAGCGGGAAAGCGCCGGTGCCGACTTTGTCGATCCTTGTAACATCAATGGGTGAAAACTCCTGTTCTGTCAGCTTCCTGGCTGCAGTACCACCAACTTCACCCGGTCCTTTCTTGAAGAATATGCCCCCTTTTGCCTCCACGCTTCCCATGAGCGCATTGAGTATGAGTATGGAGCGCCTGACATGAATTTCGTTGGTATGATTCGCCCCGCGGTATCCGTAATGGAAAATCACTCCCGGCTTGTCTTTGCTGACTTCGCGGGCAAGAGCGATAATCTCCTGAGCCGGAACATGTGTCTGGGTCTCGGCCCATTCGGGGGTAAAGGGTTCAATAAAATCCTGGAGTTCGCGCAGGCCGTGCACCCATTGGGATACAAAAGCCGTATCATACAGTCCTTCTTTCAGTATCACGTGGATCAGGGCGTAATTTAGAGCCAGGTCCGTTCCGGGACGGATCATCCAGTACCTGTGGGACTTTGAAGCGGTAATTGTGACCCTTGGGTCGATATATGTCATGCGGGCCCCGTTTTCAAGGGCCTGCATGAGGTTTTTGACCTCTTTGACACTGATGGATTCAAAAATATTGCGGCCGTAAAGGACGATATGTTTTGTGCTGCCGTAATGGATGCCCATCTGTCCGTCCGTGTAACCGAAAAGAGAGCGGCAGGCGGTGTTGACACTGCCCTTGCAAAGCGCATCATGGGTAAAGTGATTAGGTGATCCGATCGCCTTTAAAAAGGTTTTGCTCACGTGGGTGGCAAGCTGTGTGCGTTCACAAAGGGCCACATGCTGCCCCCCTTTGGTCTCTATGATTTTTTTGAGACGGGATGCCACGTAATCGATAGCCTCGTCCCAGGAGGCTTTTCGCCAGTTTCCCGAACCTCTTTCTCCCACGCGGATCATGGGTGACTGCACACGCTGGTCGTCATACAGCATGTCTTTTCCGGCCGATCCCCTGGGGCACAGGCTGCCGTTGATACCGGCAACATGAGGGTTCCCCTGTATCCAGTCCACATGGCCATCTTTCACTGTAACACGGATCGGGCAGCGGACCGAACACATGAAACACAGGCTGAAAACATTTTTTTCCATGTTCAATAGTCTCCTTGGCAGAATTTTTTTTCTTTGGTCTAAAGATAGCTAAAACCGTGCCATTGATACCCGATATGACGCAGTATCAGGGAAAAATTACATAACCGTTTGAAATTGATAATTTTATGATCAGATATGATTGTAAATTTCCCGGGGTGGACATGCGATCGATTCAGGCCGGGTATGCCGGATCGGCACCTGGATATGCAGTAATTTTATTGCAGTGCAGAAAAAATACTGCATCTGAGGGCGGTGGGGTTGTTTATTTATTGCAAATCAAAAATTTTCAGGCCATTTCATGGAAGTGTGCAGGATCCTGAGAATATAAATGGTACCGTTTTTTTCGATATACGGAAGGATATATGGTAAACCGGATATTATTAATTCACGCGTGCCGGGAACCCTGCCGAGCCTTCCTGCCCCCACTTGTTAAATGCCTCGATTACCTCTTTGTTTTCTGCAACCTTGTTTTGCTCAACTTCCTGCAGGCCGTCTGTAACTTCCTGGACAAACCATTGCTCATAATCGACAAAGCGTTCTATTGCCTGATTGATAACCCAGGATCTTGGACGGCTCAATGTTTTTGCCAAACTGTCGAGCCGTTCCAGCATATTATCATCAATTCGAACCGTTGTTGCTTTCATACTCACCTCCTATGTATTCATTTATAATACATCAGAATACAAAATGTTCAACCCTTATCCGGCTGATTAAATTCTTTGAAAAAATTTTAAATATCTGGTAGCACAGACAAGACAAGAGGAACTGCAGGCGTGAAAGCGGTTTTGATGCGCATTACAAGAAAGGATGCACTATGAACGATTCTGCCGACAAGGATGTAAAACACCGGATTATCCGGTTGAAGCTCATCGATGGCACCACAATTTCCGGACAGGTCAATATCAACCGTGATCCTGGCTATGACCGGCTCAGCGACATGGTGGTCAGTTACAGGGAGCCTTTCCTGGTTTTGTTTTCCGTGACCGTCAACCACAAATCAATGGATACGCCTGTCAATCACAAGACCCTGTTTATCAACAAGAGTCATATTCTCTGGGCCACGCCTGACGAGGACCAGTAAGCCTCGAGCCTCTTTTTTAAAGGGGGGCGCTGAACAGTTCGAGTGTCACCTTTTCGGGCAGCAGGCCATGTTGAAAAAGTGATTTGAAAAACAGGTCCATGGCATGGATTTTCGGGTTGTCCAGGTTGCAGTGCAGCAGGTCAAAATAGCGCCGGACCAAAGGCTCATCGAGTTTCAGTGTCTGGATGCCTTTTTGTATAATGCTTTCCATGTTCCTTTCTCCTGCATCTCTCGACTCCAGAAGCAGGCGGTGGGTTCTGTCAACCAATTGGGGGTGCCGGGCGGCAAATGATTTTCTTACTGCCCATACGGCAAAGACAAAGGGCAGTCCGGTCAATTCATACCACAGGCTGCCAAGATCGATGACATGGGAAAAGGCCTCAAACCAGGGCTGGGTAAGGGCGGTATCACCGATCACCAGGGCGGCATCGGCCTGTCCTGTTACATCAAAGATTGAGTGAACAGGCCGGGTTACAAAATTCGGGCGGACATCTTTTTCAGCGCAGATCATCCGGATAAGGGCAGCTGCAGTGGCGGATTCGCTGGAAAGGATCACTTTTTTGCCATCCAGCTCAAAAACAGGGTATTGACTGGCTAAAAGAACACTGAGTACCGGGCCATGGCATGAAATTGACAAATCAGGCAGTAACAGAAGATCCCGGTGGTTCATGGCATAAAAAGCCGCAGAGATGGGGCTTATATCGATCAGTCCCTTTTGAATCTTCAGGTTCAGTGCAGCAGGAACATCCGGCACCATTTCAAGCCAGTCTGGCACCCGGGTTTGATCCAGGCCGTAATATACGGGGAAAACATTGATATAGCTTATTTTTCCCAGGTTTACTCTAACATTTGTCATTGTAAATTATACACTCCTCGAGGTGAACTGCATCCCGGGCGCTGACCGGCAGATAAAAAAAGCGTGCCTGTTTTCCTTTTTCCAGCGTACCGGCGGACCGTTCAATTCCCAAAGCTTTTGCGCCGTTGACTGTGGCCATTTCAAGGATCTGTCCCGGTGATATTGCCGGAT
>CAYNHL010000069.1:17581-19376 GCA_964397015.1 uncultured Desulfobacterales bacterium
ATAGTTGTCCGCAATGTAACGCATCTCATCAAAAAGATTTAAAGAATCGCAGCTGGCCGGGCTGTCCGTACCAATGCACACTGAAATACCGGCTGACAGCAGGGCGTCGATGTCCGGAAGCCGGCTGTGAAGGTACATGTTGCTGCGGGGACAAAGGCAGGGATATGTGTTTGTGCCGGCCAGTATTTCTATATCCCCAGGTTCCAGATGCAGAAGGTGCACCACCATGGTTCGTTGATCCAGCATTGAAAGGTCCTTCATGTATTTGACCGGACTTTTTGCAGGAACGGGCCAGGAAGAAAAGTCAATTCCCCGTTGAGACAGAAAATCGGCCCAGGTCCCTTTGCCTGTGGTCAAAAAGATACGCTCCTCTTCAGATTCGGCAAGATGGATGGAAAAGACCCGGTCCTGTTTCAGGGTCATGGCCTTGAGGAGTTTTAAAGTCTTTGGGTCAGTGGTATGGGGCGCATGACCTGCCATGGAAACCTGAAGGCCGCCGGTGTGTGTATTGTCATTGCAGGTTTCAAGGAGAGTTTCAGGGTCCGTTCTGCCCAGGTATTCTTTGAACCAGACGCCGCAAAGGCCGGCTTGCCGGACAAGGTCCAGTGTGATGCCCAGGGTGGATATTTCGCCCACGTATCCGGTGCCGGATGAAACCATGTCCTGTGCGGCAACCAGGGCATGGTGCCTGAGTGTCTTTTCGTCTGTCATATCCCGGTGTCTCAGGACCGACATCACCCAGGACAGGAAAGTTTTCTCCTGTTCAATCTTATTTGAAAGGGCGGACAGCTCCAGGTGGGTATGGCCGTTGACCAGCATGGGCATCAGCACCCCGGGGCCATGGTCGACAATCCTTGTATCTTTTTTTTTCAGGGGCGGAATCCCGCTTCCGGTGCCAAGGATTGTATCATCTTTGCAGTGAATCCAGCCATTTTGCAGGATACGGCCCGGGTGAATCATCAGCCATCCGGCCCTGTGAATGCATTCCAGTCTGCCTGTTTGACAGGCAACAGGTGTCGTTGTCCGGTCGTTCATAGCAGGTTGTAATAGCAGTCCCGTTTTCCTGCTTTGTATCCTGCGGTTTCAATGATGCGGCAGATCTCTTTTTCAGGGAGCATGAACCTGACACCTGTGGATGCCACGACATTTTCCTCGATCATGGTGCTGCCCATGTCATCGGCCCCGAAAAACAGGGCGGTCTGTGCTATTTTATCCCCCTGGGTAACCCAGCTAGCCTGGACATGGGGTATATTGTCGAGAAAAAGACGGCTTACCGCCAAAACGCGCAGGTACTCGACAGCTGTCCTTGGGCGGGTGTGTATCCGGGTGTTTCCGGGCTGAAACGTCCAGGGAATAAAAGCGGTGAACCCCTGGGTTTCGTCCTGGAGGTTCCGGATTTTTTCCATATGTTCCAGTATATGTTCTGTGGTTTCCAGATGACCGAACATCATGGTAGCCGTGGTTTTCATGCCCATCAGGTGGGCCTGGCGCATGACCTCGAGCCATTCTGTTGCAGTGCATTTGCCCGGAGACACGGCGGCCCTGATATCGTCGCACAGGATTTCAGCCCCGCCGCCGGGGATGGAATCCAGTCCTGCATCCTTGAGAACGGTCAGTGTTTCAGTGACGGACCGGCCTGCTTTTTGTGCCATAAAATGGATTTCAGGAGGGGAGAATCCATGGATATGAATTGAAAAATTTTTCTTGATGTCTTTGAGAAGGCCGGTATGGTAATCCATCCCGAGGTCCGGGTTCAGGCCTCCCTGGAGAAGTATCTGGGTACCGCCGAGTTCAA
>CAYNHL010000070.1:0-19289 GCA_964397015.1 uncultured Desulfobacterales bacterium
GTGGTTGCTGCCGACATTCTGTTCACAGGTACTTTGACCAGCAGCCCGGTGTATCCCCGGGAGGTGATAAAACAGGCAATCCGCCATAATGCAGCAGCGGTTATTTTTGCCCATAACCATCCTTCAGGGGAGGTCGCTCCGTCACCCAGCGACATGGCTATTACCCGGCGGCTGCTGTTTGCTCTAGGTTATGCCGGCATCGTGGTACATGAACATTTGATTACCGGCAAACAGGATTATTACAGCTTTGCTGAACACGGACATATTGACAGATTCAAAAAGGCGTTTGACACTGAAAATGACCAATTCTGAAGAATCACTGCCCGAATGCTTTGGAGACCTGGAAACGGTCTTCCCGATGACAGAGGCCGGTTTGCGGCAGACCCCGGAAAAATGTTTTTATCATTGTCCGGTCAAGACCCGTTGTCTGAAACAGGCTATGGGGACGAAGGATGCAGTCAAGGTCGAGGAAGAGCTGCTCGAAAGGGGCAGCAGGGCGGGACTGATCAATTTTTTTGAACGCTGGTCCAGGAAAAAGCAGGTACATCGCCGGCGCTGGGAAAAGTGATTTTTTTTATGTAATGGACAATATATGGCAGATGATTTTTTGTTTTAACCTGCAACCCCTTGATGTCAAGGAGATTAGATATGAAATCCGTTAAAGATATAACCGTTGCCTCCAGGCGTGTTCTGGTCAGGGTCGACTACAACCTCCCCATGGATGAAAACAGGCAGATCATGGATGACAGCCGCATTGTCGCCACATTGCCTCTGATCAGGCACCTGCTCGATAATAACGCGAAAATCATACTGGCATCTCACATGGGACGGCCTGGAGGGAAAAAAGATTCGGCATTGAGCCTTGAACCCGTTGCAGAGCGGTTGTCACAACTGCTTGGTGTGCCGGTTTCATTTGTTTCTGACTGTGTAGGACCTGATATAAAAGCCCGGGTCGATGCATTGCAAAAAGGTGAATTGATTATGCTGGAAAATCTGCGGTTTCACCCCGGAGAAAAAACCAATGATGACACCTTTGCACAACAGCTGGCAAAGCTGTGTGATGTATATGTCAATGATGCATTTGCGGTATCTCACAGGGAACAGGCCTCCGTCGTGGGTATTGCCAGGCATGTTCCGGTGACAGCGGCCGGTTTCCTCCTTGAAAAAGAGGTCCGTGTATTCTATAATTCAGTGGAACATCCGGACCGTCCCCTGGTGGCCGTTATCGGCGGGGCAAAAGTTTCCAGCAAGCTGGCGGCAATTGAGAACATGCTTCAACTGGTGGACAAGCTGATCATCGGGGGAGCAATGGCCAATACATTCTTGAAAAGCCAGGGAGTTGACACCAAAGGATCCATGATCGAGGCAGATCTTCTCGACACAGCCTCCAAAATTGTTTCTGCAGCCAGAGAAAAAAAGATCGAGTTGCTGCTGCCCGTGGACCTGGTGGCTGCCCGGTCTTTTGACAAGGATACACAGACAAAGACAGTCGAGCTGGATGCCATACCCGATAAGTGGATGGCCCTTGATATAGGACCTGTCACGGCCCGGTTGTATGCCGATGCCCTGAAAAAGGCCCGTACCATTGTCTGGAACGGACCTATGGGGGTGTTTGAGATGGAAGCCTTCATGGCCGGAACACAGGTGGTCGCAGATGCCATTGCAGAATCAGGGGCATATTCCATTGTAGGCGGGGGTGATACGGGACTTGCGGCCAGAAAGTGCGGTGTGGCTGACAAGGTCAGCTACATATCCACGGGTGGCGGCGCTTTTTTGCATATGATGGAAGGAAAGAAGCTGCCGGGGGTGGTGGCATTGGGATAAATATATGATACAGGAGGAAGCTGGCGATGTTTTGTACCCCTCGAAATTGTTTGAGCCGTGAGGCTGGATTATGGCGGTCCTATTATGAAGTCCTGCGGGATGAGCTGGATCAGTTTGTCCTGGGATTCGGGCTTGTGGGGTCCTATAATAATTTTATCAGGCAGAACATTCCCTATCCATTTGTTGAAACCCGGGAACTCAAACCCCGGGCCCGGATTCCCAGTGTAGAATATAAAGCCCAGAATTCATTCTTGATCATATTTACCGAAAACAGCCTGGAAGCGGCAGATAAAAAATATATCCGGTTTTTTGATGTTAACAAGACCACAAAGGAAAACCTTTTAACCCATAAATACCTTCCCAATCTTGAAAATTTTGACCGGAACGCCAAGTATTTCGATGCGGCAGGTTTTTTCACTTTTTTAAGATCCCTGCTGCCCCTGGACTATGCTCTTTTGATCCAGCGCAACAAGCTTACAAAGGTCAGGTATTCATTGACCCATTTCCATGTGAGGATTGACTGGCCCATTGCCGAGGCATCCGAGTATCTGGCCAGGGAGCTGCGTTATATTTCCAGGGAGTTGTATGAAAAAGGGGATAAATATGCCGAGGATTTCCAGAAAAAGTTTTTTGAATACTACGGTGTTCCGGTTATGGCCGGAGGCCGCCGTACCGCCGCCATTGTCGCGGCCCAGTATTTCAGGAAATTTCCAGGGATAACAACTATCTATGTCGGTTCCAGTGAGTCCAGGTCTATGTTGAGAATAGACGAAAGCGGCGTATCCAATTCAATCCTGGTCAAACTGTCAGACTCGGATATTAAAAAGATTGCCCAGTCCTGCGGATTCAGCCAGAACACTTTTACCAAGAATTACGTAATTGCCCGTGAGCGGAAAGAATTCATATGTATTTTTCGTGCAACCTATGCTCACACCATCCATGCCCAGCCATCTGAAGGGGGAAAACTCAGGGAGCTCAAACCAGATACCAACTGGCTGACGGTTGCTGCAGAACAGATATTGCCAAAGCCTTCGGTGACCAAGTATGCTCCCATTCCCCACAAGATGATCTACACATGATCTGCTGCAGTTTTTGAAAACTTTTTTATCATGGCGATTTCATCACAGTCGGGAAAGGATACGCACCCGATACAGTCCGCCCACACCTTGAAGGGAAGTTCTTTGCGGTCGATTTCAGTGAATCCGAAGGATTCAAAAAAGGTCGGCCTGTAGGTCAGGGTAAACAGGGTTTCAATGTCAAAATAAAATGCCTCCTGGATGGCCCTTTCTGTCAGGGCGGTCCCGATTCCTTTGCGAGTGTGGTCAGGAAAGACAGCCAGCGAACGGATTTCGGCAAGTTTTTCCCAGCAGAACTGCAAAGCGCAACATCCCACTATTTTACAAGAGTCCGGGTCTTCAAACACCCAAAAATCCCTTAGGTGATCGTACAGCTTGCTTAAAGGTCGTGCCAGCAGCTCGCCTTTGATATTGTAATACTGCAGAAGTGAATGAATTACGTGGATATCATCAAGATGGGCCTTGCGGATCATGGGGAGTGTCCTTTTAAGGTTTCAAGGGGTGTAAATGAAATCAAAACCGTCTGTCAGGCAGATGGTTCCGGTTTGATGAATTGATGGACTGCTGCCTGGAAAGCCTCGTCGGTAAATGGTTTATGAACGATCTTGTTAATGCCGGACCGTGTCAGTACAGAATCGTCAATATGAATATCACCTTCTTTTTCTTCGATAAAGTCACTTTGAGTGGTAATCATGAGAACAGGCATATCCGTACGCGAGAACTTGCGCCGGATTTCTCTTGTCAGTTCAAGGCCGCTGATATTGGGCATGTTCAGATCAGTGATCACAAGATCAGGTTTTTGGGCGATGATTTCAGGGATAGCATCTTCAGGCCTGTGAAAAAGGGTGGGGGTGAATCCAAGTGACGTCAGCTTGTTCTGATACAGCCTGAGCATCATTTTTGAGTCATCCACGACAAAAATCTGTATTTTTTTGTCTTGCTGGATTGAATCCGGCTGCTGGCTGTCCTTTTCAATCATATCCCCGACCTGGGTTACAAAACCGGCCTGGCCGATACCAGTCATGTGTTTTAAAAAATTTTTGCGGCTCAGGGGATCCGCCTTTTGCGTGACATGCTCTTTGGCAAGATCCATGAATGATTCTTCCTGGACAAGGAAATTGAAAATGTTGCTGGACTCGGAATCGATCAGGGCTGCAACTACGTTCTGCGATTCACCAGATCCGGGTCTGATAATATTTTTCAGCCCTGCGACCAGTGCTTTGGAAAGATTTTTGTCAACAGCCCGTGCAGCACTCATCCGGACGGATTCGACCGGGTCCTGGAGTCCCTGTGCAAGGCATATGGCTGTTTTGGGAGATGGAATTCTTTCCATGGCTTCATAGGCAGCCTGTCTGATGTTGGCATCCGGGGGCTGGGAATTTATGATATCCAGAATGGCGGGAATTGCTGCCGGATCTCCGATATAGCCCAGGGTTGTAATCAGGTGGACAAGATAATCGGCATCTGCGTTTTGAAATGAACGGGTCAATATGGGAACTGATTTGGCCCCCAGCTTCATTAACGCGTCAATGGCGGTATCCCTGATAATGGTTTCGCTGGAATTCAAAAGGCCTGTCAGATGCTCGAGTGCATACATGTCCTGAATATCGGCAATGGCTTCTACCGCAAGCTTGATGAATGTTTCATCTGTTCCCAGATTGTGGATCAGCATATCGATGGCTTCTTTTCCCCCGATCCGGGAAATGGCAGAAATAGCTGCCTGTTTAACGCCGGTGTCCGGGTGGTCAAAAAGGTCTGCCATAACAGAAAGTCCATCTGCAAGTCTCATTGAACCCAGCGCATGTGCAGCTTCTGAAAGTATATCGGCATCGGTTTCACTTGAAATGATGGTCTTGACTGTCTTGCCGGCTTCTGTCAGCATCAGGTCACCGGCTGCGCGCAGGAATAAAATCCGGGTTTTTTTTTCGTTTTTTGTGATGTAATGAATAACCAGTTCGGTGTTACCGTAAGCTTTATCCAGAATCAGGTCATACAGGGCTTCCTGGATTCCCGGATCTGTGATTGTGATCCGTGTGAGGTATTCAAGAAGCGGAAAAACGACTTTCTCGGGTCCCTTGGCAAGTTCCTGGAGTGCGCGTGTCTGGACATCCGTGTTGACATTGGCGTCTGACGCAAATTGAAGCAGGGCCTTGGCCTTGACTATATCCTCTTCCTGGAGGCAGAAAACGAGTTCGTCAATAAATTCCTTTTCATTGATGCCGGCCATTAAGGTCTCCCGTGATACTATTTGAATTGATAGAAAATGGAATTCAAATATTTTTTGGATTCATAAAAATGAGTGTCATTCACCAGTGATTCTGTAGATCCTATCAACAGGTAGCCATCCGGTGCCATTACATTTGCAATCTGCTGGTAAATACGCCGGCGGTTTTCGCTGGTAAAGTAAATCATCACATTCCGGCAAAGCACAATATCATATTTTTCCATTCCGGCAAAGGGCTTCATAAGGTTCATTTTTCGAAACTGGATCATTGCCCTGAGTTCGTCCTTGACCTTCCAGCTTTCATTGTAAGGTATGAAAAACCTTTTCAACCGATGCGGTTCGAGTCCGCGGGCCACTTCAAATTTATTGTAAACCCCGTAACTGGCCTTGGCAATTGCGGCATCCGAGATATCAGTTCCCATCAGCTTGATGTCATACCTTGCAAGGGTGATCCCCATTTCAATGAGGATCATGGCAATACTGTAAAGCTCCTGGCCGGTTGAACTGGCTGCGCTCCACAGCCGGATACGGGGCTTTTGCCCCCCCTTTGATCTTTTATCGATAAGATCCGGCAGTATTTTGTGCTGGAGCAGTTCAAAAGGTGCCTTGTCCCTGAAAAAATATGTTTCATTGGTGGAAATGGCATCGATGATATCGTTTTCAATCTGCCTGTTGCGGTCTGCTTTGGCTTTCATGAGCAGATCATTGTAACTTGTACACTGGTATTTGCGGACGATCGGGTTCAGGCGTGTTTCAACAAGGTATTCCTTGCCTTTTTCAAGGGAAATTCCTGATATGTCTAAAATGTACCGGGAAAAATGCAGGAATTCTTCCGGGGTTACCTTGATTTTGTTCATAAGTTAAAGATTAACCACGCGGCCTGTATTTCAGGATTCAATTGTTTTAACGATTTCCCCGGCAATGTTCTCAAGTGGGGCGATGATATCTGCCAGCCCGGATTCGATCGGGGCTTTGGGCATACCGAATACAGTGCATGTCGCTTCATCTTGTGCAATGATGATACTGCCGCTTTGTTTCATCTGGATCAGGCCCTTTGTTCCATCGGAACCCATACCGGTCATTATTACACCTGTGGCCCGGCCGACATAGTGCTGGGCAATGGACCTGAAAAGATAATCGACCGAGGGTTTGCAGCTGTTTTCCGGTGGATCGTCAGTGATTTTTATTTTCCGGGAAATTCCATCTCCGCCGGCAGCTATTTTCATCTGCCTGCCGCCCGGCGCGATATACACGGTACTGCCGGTGATGGTATCTCCGTCCTGAGCTTCCTTGACAGTCAGTCCGGATTTATTGTTCAGGCTGGCAGCAAGTGAAGCGGTGAACATGGGAGGCATATGCTGAACTATCAAAATGGGGACCTTGAGCGTGTCCGGCAGCATGGGAATCATACGGGTCAGAGCATTGGGGCCTCCGGTGGAAATGCCGATGCCGATGATTTCCGACAGAGCTTTGCGTGAAAATGGCTTTTGAACCGGTCTGGGTGGTGTTTTTTTTTCCGGCTGACCTGCAGGAGGTTCAGCGGCCGGCCTGATCTTGGCCCTGAGTTTCGTTCGGAAAAGGGCCTGCCGTTTGAGAGTTTCAACAATTGGAACAATGGCTTTTCGTACCTTGATGAGGTTGTCGGCCATCTTTCCGTCATCGGGCTTGGGAATGAAATCAAAGGCGCCAAGTTCAAGGGCTTTGATTGTCATTTCACTGCCTGCCTTTGTCAAGGTGGACAGCATGATAACTACAGGCGGGTCCGGAAGGGACTGAAGTGCTTCAAGGACTTCAATCCCGTTCATTTCCGGCATTTCAATGTCAAGGGTTATAAAGTCGGGTTTTAGGGACGTGATCCTGGAAAGGGCAATTTTGCCGTTGTTGGCAGTTCCCGCGACCAAAACACCAGGGATCTCCCTGAGCACATCACCCACAATTTTCCGGTAGACGATGGTGTCGTCTATAACTAAAGCTTTTAGGGGGTCCATTATTCCTTGAGCACCTCATCAATGTCAAGGATACCGATCAACTGTTTTTCGGTTTTCAGCACTCCCTGAAAATATTTGCCTTTGACACCGCTGATGTTGGAGGGAGCAGGTTCGATATTGCGGCGGTCGGCCGTCACTACATCATTGATGGCATCCACAAGAAGGCCGATGTGTTCATCATCTGAATTGATGATAATGTTACGGTTGTCCTTGGTGCGCTGAACCGGCTGGAGACCAAGTTTTTTCCCCAAATCGATTATGGTGACGATCCTGCCCCTGAGGTTCAGGATCCCTTCGATATAGTCAGCAGACTGGGGAACTTTTGTGATTTCGAACTGCTTGTTGATTTCCTGGATTGTCAGGATATCGATGCCGCAAAGGGCCCCGCCTACAAAGAACGTCGAAAATTCAATGCCGTCCGTAACTATATCCTTGTCCGTTGTTTTCGCCATATGATTCTCCCGTGCCCGAAAAAAGGGCTAAAACATTTTGCAGTTAAATATTGAGTTCCCGGCGGATCACGTTCATCAGTTTTTCTCTGTCCAGCTTGATCTGGTATTCGTCAATACCGACTTTCTTGCCTTTTTCAATATGGGCCTCGCTGGCCAGTGAGGTCAATGCAATGACCGTGAGGTGTGAATATTTGGGGTCTCCCTTGATCTGTTTTGTCAATTCAAATCCATCCATATTCGGCATTTCCAGGTCTGTCACGACAATGTCGATGCTCTCGACCCTTTCCTTGAGCAGTTCCCATGCAATCAGCCCGTCTTCTGCTTCAATAACTTTGAATCCGTCTTCTTCCATGAATGATTTGACCTGGTTTCTGAAAAATGCTGAGTCCTCGGCGAACAGGATTATTTTTTCACCTTGTTCCGCCCTGCCTGCCGCAGCCTTGGTATCCTTTTCAAACCAATCGGGATTCAGCTTTTTGACCAGTTCGAAAATATCCACCAGCAATGTGGTGTGATCGTTGATGATCATGGATCCGTTGATGGCATCCTGCTTTAAAGTATCGGAATCAACCTCCAGGACAACTTCCAATGCGTCCACGGGCGGTGTCACCATCAGCCCGACCTCTCTTTCCTTGACCTTGAATACAATGACCTCCTGCTGCTCCTTTTGGGGGAGGGGACTGAAATCGGCTATCTGTGACAGCTCGAATAGCGGAAGGGCGCCTCCTCTGTATTGAACCACTTTCCTGCCGCCGATCTCTTCGATGGTGTTGGTCTGGATCCGTTCAATTCGTTCAACAAGGTTCAAGGGCGCGGCAAAGTATTCGGTGTCCCCGTTTTTGAACGTCAAAAGCGCCACTTTGTCTTTTGCCAGTTCAATTTCACTTTGTCTCGCCCTGGCCTGGGCTTTCTGGCTTATTTCGGAAACAGAGGACAGGTCAGCCATCTGGGCGAGGTTGGAAATATCTAGTATAAGCGCTACCTTGCCGTCTCCCATGATGGTGGCACCGGCAAATGCAGTACATTTTTTCAGGTGGCGGCCTACCGGTTTGACCACTATTTCTTCAGAATCAAGCAGTTTATCCACCACCAGTCCGTACTTGAATGTACCGGCAGACACGACGGCAATATTCAATGCACTGGCCGCATGATACCGTCTGTCTTCAACGGTCCGGTTATCATCATCTGCTGAATTTGATGTTTCACCGGTGATGTCGCCATCTTCCACATCATGTTTCCGGCTACGGCGGTCTGCAATATTTTTACGGCGGTCCGGCAATTGGGTTTTTCCATTCCGGTCCTTGAATTTTTTTTCGATTCCAAGGACATCGGACAGGTTCAGCAAGGGAAGAAGCTCACCTCGAAGCCTGACTACATCGGCATCTCCGACTTTTTCAATTTTTTCTTTCACCTGGGCGGCCGGAATTCGCAGCAGTTCGTTGAGGTTGACCTGGGGAACAGCATATCGCTCATCTCCCACTGCAGTGATCTGGCTTGGGATTATGGCCAGGGTCAACGGCAGTTTGATCTGGATGGTAGTGCCTTTTCCCGGGGTGGAATCCAGTTCGATGATGCCGCCAAGGGATTCAATATTGGTGGAGACAACATCCATGCCCACTCCCCTGCCTGAAACATCAGTCACCTTGGAGGCTGTTGAAAATCCGGGCAAAAATATCAGCTCCATCCGCTGCTTTTCCGACATTTCAGCCACCTGGTTTTCGCTGATAAGGCCTTTGTCAATAGCCGCGTCCGCGATTTTATCCGGATACAGTCCTTTCCCGTCATCAGATATGACAAGGTTAACCTGGCCTGCGTCGTGGAATGCTTTCAGGATGATTTTTCCAGTCGGGGGTTTTCCCATCTGTTCTCTTTCCATGGGAAGTTCGATGCCATGGTCAACCGAATTTCTTATCAGGTGGGTCAAAGGGTCGTTTATGGCTTCCAGAATTGTTTTATCCAGCTCCACCTCTTTGCCCTCGATGACCAGGTCAATGGATTTGCCTAAGTCCTGGGAAAGATCCCGTACAACCCGGGTGAACTTGTTGAGTATGTTGGCAATGGGCTGCATCCGGGTGCGCATTATGGCTTCCTGGAGTTCAGACGTGATCATGTCGATACGCTGACTGGAAATTTCTGTCGCCTTGACATTGCTTGAAGTTATTCCCTGGAGCAGCTGGTTCCTGCTGAGCACAAGCTCTCCGGCCAGATTCATGAGCGTATCCAGGAGATTTACATGCACGCGCAGTGAATTCTGGGGTTTGCCGGAGGTGGTCAGCTCTTTGTCGGCCTGTTCCTTTTCCGCTGCGGCAGGCACTGCTGTCGACGATTTCCCGGCGGTGTCGGATACTTTTTCCTGCTTGGGTGATACTGCCTGTGTTTTGGTTTTTTCCATGGCGGGCGAGGCCGGGGCGGCAGCCTGTTTTGTCTCACTGGCTTGCGCCGGCATGGCAACCGGTTCATTTACTGTCGCTGATTTGCTTGGTACCAGCATCGTGTCATCAATGGAGTGAATATACTTTCTGTGAATATCAAAAAGTGTTTCCGTCATGTCGGATTCGATGATGGAGGCAAAAAGCACCTGGAACGGAATCCGGTTGGCAGGATCTCCTTCAAGGGTTCCAACGGATTCGAAATCGATCCTTGAATCGACGATTGTTCCCGTTTTTTGAAGGTTGGACAGCACTTCTATGGGGTTCTTTTTCTTTCTGTGAATATCGGTGATCAGGTCATATTCAACCAAAAAAAGGTTTTTGCCCTCATCTCTGCAGCTGTTGATTTCATAGAGGGAGACCTGGTGGAAAATCCGGCCGTCCTTGAGCTGGATATCCACCAGTTCGGAAACCGTTTCCTGTTTTTCTTCGGGCAGAGAGGCTTTTGTTATATTTTCCAGTGCGTCTATATGGCTTGTGATGTCAGTATCATTGCTGGATTCAATGTTTCTGAGCAAGGATTCAAGCTGGTCAAAGCCCTTGAGCAATACACTGATTTTGGCGGAGTCCGGCACCAGCTCCATATTCCGGATAAGGCCCAGTACATTTTCAAGGCTGTGGGAAAGATTCTTGATGGTGGTGAGCCCCATGAATCCAGCTCCCCCCTTGATGGAATGGGCGGCCCGGAATACATTGTTCACCAGATCGACATCGATATTCTCCCCGGCAGCCTCAATGGCCAGCAGGTCACTTTCAATGTCACCTAAGTGGTCAAGGGATTCTTCAATGTACATCTGCAGGGTTTCGTCGTCTTCAAGCATATTGCATCTCCTGGAAAGGGGGTTAAGCCGATTTTATCATCGCTATTTTATCAGGAACGGGCTTGAAAAGATAGAAAAAAATTAACCTTCAGCAGAAAAACACAGCACGAAATCAAACAGGATCCATCGTTTTTCTGATGATGTCGTTGGGTTGAAACCGGGAATTCAGAAAAAGAGTCACGATTGTGTTAGGCTGCCCGTGGTTGATATCATTGCCGGTTTTGTCCTTTATTCCGAGGATACGGCATTTGAAAGGCGGTTTTCCAGGCGAAATGATTTCAATCGGGTCTGTGACAGACAGCTTGTTTCTGATGGCGACCCGGTGGGTGTTGTCGCTGGAGGAACTCACGATTTTGCCGGCAAAGCCGTGGATCTCCCCGTTTCGAACATCCTGAAAGTTGCATGCAATGTCATCGGGGTTGGAGAAATAGAACCCTGTGGTCAACGTGCGGTTGAATACCTTGCGCAGTGATTCATACCAGTCCGGGTCCGGGCTGTAGGTTTCAGGGTTCCGGCAGTAGGCATCGATTGCCTGACGGTAGGTGTTCACGGTGGCAGCCAGATAATGGATCCCCTTCATCCGGCCTTCAATCTTGAGAGCAGTCACCCTGGTCCTGATCAGTTCAGGGATATGCTCAATCATGCACAGGTCCCTGGAATTGAAGATATAGGTTCCGCGTTTGTCTTCCATAACAGGATAGTATTCTCCCGGCCGCTTTTCTTCCACTACCGAGTATCGCCACCGGCAGGGATGGCTGCACAATCCCCTGTTACTGTCCCTGAGGCTCAAAAAGCTGCTCAAAAGGCACCGGCCGGAATAGGATATACACATGGCACCATGGACAAACGCTTCCGTTTCAATGATGTCTCGTCCGGCTATATCCTGGATTTCCTCCAGCGAGAGTTCTCTTGCCAGGTTTACCCGTCTGACACCCTGGTTTTTCCAGAACTCGAGGGCATTGTAATTGGTTGTGTTGGCCTGGGTGCTGAGATGGATGTCAATGTGCGGGATAATTGTTTTACAAAGATACAGTATGCCGGGGTCGGATACAATAACGGCATCAGCAGACAGGTCGCCGATGGTCTCCAGGTAATTGGCAAGGGCCTTTGTTTCATGATTTCTGGAATAGATATTACAGGCTATGTATACGGCAACATTTCGGGCGTGGGCATAACTGATACCCTCTGCTAACTCTTCGGCAGAAAAGTTGCCTGAAAAATTCCGCAGGCTGAAATCTTTTCCTGCCAGGTAGACTGCATCCGCTCCGTAATGTACAGCGATTTCAAGTTTTTCAAGATTACCGGCCGGTGCAAGCAGTTCAGGTTTTTTTATCATGGTATGGCCGCTGAAATCAGGATAAATGGTACCCCCGGCAAGAATCGAACTTGCGCACATGGATTAGGAATCCAATGCTCTATCCACTGAGCTACGGGGGCACGGGTAAAATAAAAGTGGTGGTTTAATACCATAAAAAAATGTGATGTGCAAGAGTGGACTTAGTTTCTCAGTCTATTTGAATCTGTTTTTTGTCTGACTCTACCAAGAGATGAAGGACTGTTTGTGAAGTCACAGAAGAATGTGTATTTTAAAAAAGACTTGACAATATGGAATAAATATTGCATTTATAGGGTAAATTAACTATTTGAAATAACAAGAAAAATTAATATTTATCACATATGGGTTACTAATGATGAAATTCAATGAACATATAAATATTTTGATTGATGCCTATAAAACAAGCATAGAGCAAATGACACGCCTGAAGGTGACAGGTTCAGAAATAAGACAGACTCTCAAGGAAAAGAATGTTTTACAATTTGCTCACATTATTTCCTATACTGATTATGACAATAAAGTTGAAGGGGAATTTGTCCTGACATTTGACAGCATTCAGGATGCTTTGAAACTTGCTTCTGCGATTGCACAAAGACTTGGAATGGGAAAACTCAACGAAATCGGTGATGATTCTACTGATTTGCTGAACGAATTTTTAAATGTTGTGGTCGGGCGCACCATATCAGACTGGGACAATATCGGCTTGAAGGTGAAATTCGGTACCCCTGTTTACAAGGAAAGTTACAAAAGTGCCTCTTCAAAGTCTTCTCAAGGGTATATAATCAGCCTTGATGTCGCGGAAGCAACGGCAGAAAAATCAACGGAGCAGATTGTTTTAAGAGTATTTTTCGAAGAAAAATCTGAAAGCAAAATCAAGGGTAAAAAAATACTGCTTGTTGATGATTCCAGAGTCATGAGAAATATTATTTCCCAGGTTCTTGTTGCAGAAGGCGTCATGATAAAAGAGGCGGAAAATGGTGAAGTGGGTGCAAGGGTTTACCGGACGTTCAATCCCCATTTAACGCTCATGGATATCAATATGCCTGAAATGGGCGGTTTTGAAGCTATTGAAAAAATAAGAGAATTTGATGCAGATTCAAAATTTATTATTCTTTCTTCAAGCTCCAGAAAAGATGAAATTATCAAGGCAAAACAGCTGAAAGTATCTGGTTATCTGGTAAAACCGGTTGAACCGGAGCAGCTTATAGAACGCGTCTCCTCCATACTGGGATGATCTCGGTGTTGAACGAGAACCGCGGCAGATAGGGATATGTCCTGAGGCTGGAATGCTATTTGTGACAATAATATGCAGTGGCGCCACAATCCACCCTTTTTAACTGTTCATTGATATCAAACAGCGTTTCAGTGGCCCCGACGATCAATACGCCTTTGTCCTTCAAGCATGCCGACAGGCTTTGAAAAAGTCTCTGGCGGTCTGTTTTACTGAAATATATGGCCACATTCCGGCAGAAAATGATATCAAATTTTTCACGTTCAAATTTGGGCTGCAGCAGGTTTATTTTTTCAAAATAGACCGTGCTCCTCAGTTCATCTTTTATTTTCCAGTGTGGTTCTTCCCGGGTAAAATATTTATTCAACTGAACAGCAGAAAGTCCCCGGCTGACTTCATAATTGGAATAAAGGCCGCGGCTGGCTTTTACGATGGCTGAATCCGAGATATCAGAAGCCTTGACTCTGATATGATAACTGGAAAAATTTTCTTTGAAATACTCCATAAGAGTTATGGCAATGGAATAGACTTCCTGGCCGGTAGAGCATGCACAACTCCAGATATTCAGCTGACTGCGTTTTTGATCCAGGTTGGCCTGCCAATCCGGCAGCAGCTTTTCCTTTAAGAGCACATAAGGCCTTTTATCTCGAAAAAAAGAGGTTTCATTTGTGGTCATCAGGTCCACTATACGGCTGGTCAGTTGTGAGGAGCTTTTTGCTTCTGCAATCAGGTCCTCAAACGAAGAAAGACAATATTCTTCAATCAGGGGCTGGAGCCTGCTTTCTATAAGGTATGCCTTGTTTTTCTTAAGAACGATGCCACTGTGCCTGCGGACAATAACGGCCAGTTCCATAAGCGCTTTTATGGTTATCTTCATACCCCGACCCGCTGTATAATCTGGGTTGCGATATGGTCAAGCGGCACAACCTGATCAACTACACCTGCATTAATGGCTTCACCCGGCATACCGAAAACGACACAGCTTTGCCTGTCCTGGGCAATCACCTGGGCGCCCAGCCGTTTCATCAACCGCAGGCCGAGAACGCCATCAGACCCCATACCGGTCATGATGATGGCAAGGGCATGTTTCCCATACACTTTTGATATGGACCGGAATAAATAGTCTACCGAAGGCTGACAGTGATTCTCCGGCGGATCGTCATTGATTTCAAGCATGGATTTTCCCGAAACTGATACAACCCTCATCTGCCTGCCGCCCGGGGCAATAAAAACTGTCCCTCGCGTAAGCGCCATATTGTTCTCAGCCTCTACGACTTTCAAAGCACTTTTCTGGTCGAGAAATTCCGCCAATGCTGCAGTAAAGTCTGACGGCATATGCTGAACGATTACAACAGGAATACGCAATGCCTCGGGAAGACAGGGAATAAGCTGTGCAAGTGCTTTGGGGCCACCGGTGGATATACCGATGGCGACTATCTGGATGCGCCCGCTCACAGCCCGGGATGTCGTTTGTTTTATTGCAGCATTGTTGTTAAAAGGGTGTGATATGGCCCGGCTTTTATTGACCGAATGCTGTAAAGGGTGTATCTGGGCCCTGACCTCTTTTACAACAGGGAGCAACTGGTCGAAAAGAACCGTTCTGCTTTCCAGTGGATTATCAGTCCTGGGTTTCGTGATAAAGGTCAGGGCGCCAAGTTCAAGCGCTTTTAATGTTATGGCGGCACCTTCTTTAGTATGGGTCGAAACCATGACAGTCTTCAAATCAGGGTGATCCACCCTGACATTTTCCAGGACCATGAGCCCATCGAGTTCAGGCATGTCAAAGTCCAGGGTCAGCATGTCCGGTTTCAGCTGAGGTATTTTTGCCAATGCCACATTCCCGTCTGTTGCCGTTCCGACAACTTCAACACCAGGAATGCTGGACAGGACATCTGACAGAACTTTCCTGTACAGGACAGAATCATCAACCACCAGAACTCGTAATAAGCGTCCGGGCATGTGTGCCTTTATTTTTTGAGCAGCTCTTCCAGGTCAAGAACAACCACCAGATCTTTTTCCATGCGATAGATGCAGCTGATAAATGAACCACTGATCCCGTCAACATTTGACGGCGGCGTGGAAATGTCGAACCGGTGTGCATTCACAACATCGTAAATATTATCCACCAGCAATGCAATGCACTCCTCTTCATATCGGACAACCACCACCTGGATGTCATCTTGAACTTCACCGGGGGAAATACTGAATTTTTCGTGCAAATCAATGACAGTGACAATTTCACCCCGAAGGTTGATCACACCCCGAACATAATCAGGCGCTCTGTGAACAGGGGTGATTTCAAAATTGTGGTTGATTTCCTGTACATGGCGTGTATCAAGGCCGCAGAGCATGTCTCCGATTTGAAAGAGGGCGAGTTCCATGTCCTGGTTTTCCTTAGCTGCATTCATCATTTTTTTGTCTCTGTTAACATATTGTGTCTCGGACCTGCTGCCTTATACAAGATGTTTTCTGACGCAGGCAATTATTTTTTCACGGTCCAGTTTTACCAGGTAATCATTAATACCGGCATCCAACCCTTCTCTTTCTGCAGCATCTCCGGCCAGGCTTGTGACTGCGATAATGGGCAGATTCCGGAACCGCTCATCAGCGCGTATCTTTCTGGCCATCTCCAGTCCATTCATATTGGGCATTTCAATATCTGTTAGAACGATATCAATTTTTTCCCTGTTCAATACCGCAAGACCCTGCACCCCATCAGTGGCTGTCAGCGGTTTGTAACCAATCTCGGAGAGGAATGATACCACTTGATTGAGAAAGAAAGGAGAATCTTCAACTACCAGAATATTTGCAGGGCGGTCCTCTTTTATTTGGGACTTCAACGCTTTTGTCCACTCCGGCATAATGGTGTCAATGATCCCGTAAAGATCGAGAAGCAGCGTAATTTCCTGGTTAATAATGGTTGAACCCATAATCCCCGGCTGTTTGTGGGTCATTTCATCGATAATATAGGTCCCGCTGATGATATCGATGATCTCGGACACAATAATACCGACTTCCTTGCCGCTGATGGCAAAGACGATAATATAGCAGGTTGGACTGTCTGTATTGGGTGAGCCGACATCGGCAATCTCGTCAATACTGAACAGGGGGAGGGGGGCGCCACGGTATTGAATATTTTTTCGACCACCAGTAATTTTGATCTCTTCCACCTTACACGATTCTATTCTTGAGATCAGGTCCAGAGGAATGGCAACCTGTTCGTCAGGTGCATTACAGGCAAGCAGCAAAGACTGGGTGTCCTTCATTATTTTTCTCTCAGCTTTCTGAAGGGCCTGCTCCCGAACTGATTTTGAAACGGTTCGCAGGTTCATGACATTGCTGATGCCGATGATATCCAGAATGAGCGCCACCTTGCCGTCTCCCTGGACTGAAGCGCCTGCGTAGCACTCGCAGTCACGCAGGTGGGTGCCGACCGGTTTGACGACGATCTCTTCAGAGTCGAGCACCTGGTCTACAATCAAACCATAATGGTAGTCTCCGACAGAGACTACCAGAACGTTATATGCGCTCATTGGGCTTGTCCGTCTGTCTGAGGTGATGACACGTTTTTCCTGGCCGGAGGACTGGGTTTCCTCTCTGTCCGTCTGCCGGGCTGTTTTGTCGGCTTGTGCCTGCCGTCGATCTTCTGTGAGTGTCCGCCTGTCCAGAAACTGTTCGCCTGTGTCTTCAGCTGTAAAATACCGCTCTTTAATGCCAAGGACATCCGTCAGTTTGATCAGCGGCAGCAGCTCCCCTCTCAGGCGCATCACGATGGCAGAATTGATTTTTTCAATCCGTTCCTTGACCTTTGCTGCAGGTATTCTTACCAGCTCTACCATATTGACCTGGGGAACAGCGTACCGCTCTTTTTGAACTGTAACTATCAGGCTGGGTATGATTGCCAGGGTCAAGGGCAGTTTAATCGTAATTATGGATCCTTTGCCCGGTATCGTGTCAATGTCGACTGTTCCGCCGACTTTGGAAATATTTGTATTGACCACATCCATCCCGACCCCCCGGCCGGAAATATCAGTGATTTCTTTTGCAGTTGACATGCCGGGCAAAAAGATGAGATTCGCAATTTCCTTATCGCTTAATTCATCCAGGGCAGAGGTTTCGCGCAGTCCCATGGTCAAAACTTTTTCCTTAACCCGTTCAATATTTATACCGGCGCCGTCATCTTCAATGGCAATCATGACCTGACCGCCTTCATGATAGGCCGTTATCCGCAAAGTACCTGTTTCCTGCTTTCCGGCTGCAATACGCACGTCAGGCATTTCAATCCCATGGTCAACGGCGTTTCTGACCAGATGCGTCAAGGGGTCGCCTATGGATTCAATGATGGTTTTGTCCAGTTCGACCTCTTCGCCTTCGATAGTGAGATTGATTTTTTTTCCAAGATTTCTGGAAAGATCGCGGACAATGCGCTTGAATTTATTAAAGACATTGCCTACAGGCTGCATGCGGGTGCTCATGATCGCTTCTTGAAGCTCTGAGGTAACCAGGTTGAGACGTTGAGAAATGTTGTCAATACCTTTGACTTTTCGGGACGCTGTTGCCTGGATAAGCTGGTTTCTGGTCAAAACAAGCTCACCGGCCAGGGTCATCAGGTTGTCCAGCAGTTTAACATTGACCCGAAGATTGTCCGGCTTTTGTTCCTTTTTAGCTGGCGAATCTTTAAGCAGTGCCTTATCTGTTTCCTCCATTTTTGTTTCAGCAGCTGTTGCCGCAAAGACAGATGGACTTGAAACCGGCCTGGTTTCAACAGATTGCTCTTGCCGGGGAGTGGCTGCAGGAGGCAAAGCCGGCTGTTCGAGGTCGTTAAGGGTAATCTGCTGAATTTGATCGGGATCGATATCAAAAAAATCTCCCATCAGCTCATGTTCCAGTATTGTGGCAAATAGAACAATGAGCAGGTTATCGTTTTTCTCAATCATTTCAGCTGAAACGTCACCTTCGATATTGGCGGCTAAAATATCTCCGGTTTCTTTGAGTTCTTCCACGATTTTTGCATAATAGCTTTCCCGGGCTTCATTATCCTTTAACAGGTTATATTGTAAAAGATAAAGAAAAGTTCCCTGTTTTAACAAACCCTCCAGCACTGATCGTTCCACTTTGAACAGAGGATTGTCTGTGGATGAGACTGACAAAACAGGATTGTCTTCAGATGCCGGGTTCTCATCAGCTGAAGCCGTGGTGGAACTCTCAGATGATACATGGTCAAAAGATGAAATGTTCTTTTCAAGACAAATTGCATTCAAGGCGGTCAGGTTACTGGAAATATCGATTTCATTTGAATTTTCATGGCGGTGAATCAAGGTTGACAAGGTATCCATGGCATCAAGCAGTGTCGAGATAATGTCGGGAGTTGGGAAAAGCTCCCTGGCACGAATTTTTCCCATTACGTTTTCACTGTGATGGGCCAGCGCTTCGACATTCTTGAGCCCCAGATAGCCTGCTCCTCCCTTGATGGTATGTACGGCCCTGAATACCTTATTGACAGTCTCTTCGTTAAAGTTCTCTCCGGCTTCCTCTATGCTGAGCAGGTCATCTTCAATACCGTCAAGGTGATCCAGTGACTCTTCAATAAAATCATTGAAAATTCCATTGTCTTCAATATTAAACATGTTGTTCCTTTTTGGCTTAGCTCGGCTTTATCTGGGATAAGAACTTTTCCACCTCATCCTGCAAAACATCTGCCTGCTTTAACAGCTCGTCCGAATTTGTCAGCACTTCACTTGCGGCAAGTCCGGTTTCATTGGCGGCCTGCGTAACAACCGTGATGCTCTGGGTTACCTCCTGGGTGCCGGCTGCCGCCTGGTTCGTGCTTTCAGCAATTTCACCGGTAACTGAAGACTGCTCCTCCACTGCAGCGGCAATGATTGCTGAAATCTCATCGATCTTGTTA
>CAYNHL010000071.1:0-19204 GCA_964397015.1 uncultured Desulfobacterales bacterium
CGACCGGTCTGTCAAGCCGGTCACATATGACGCGGCTCCTGGCGTTCTGCTTGGTCTTGCTCAATTTATCGGATTTTGTCAGAACGATCATGCAGGGCAGCCCATGATCTTCAAGCCATTGGGCCAGGCTTATTTCTTCGTGTCCCGGGTCCCGCCGGATATCGACCAGGAGCACCAGCCCGGCCAATGTCCTTCTCGTGGACAGATAGGTTTCCACCATGGGCAGCCAGGTGGAACGGATCTTTTTTGAAACCCTGGCATACCCGTAACCGGGCAGGTCGACAAAAAAGAGCTCCTGGTTCACTGAAAAAAAATTGATCAGCTGGGTACATCCCGGCCTTGCGCTGGTCTTGACCAGGCGCCTGCGCTGTACCAGGCAGTTGATCAAGGAAGATTTTCCCACGTTGGAACGACCTGCAAAGGCTATTTCAGGAAGGTCACTGTCCGGGTAATGGGACGGTTTGGCGGCGCTTTTAATAAATTCGGCCTGTTTGATAATCATCTGTTTTTAAAATAGGCTTCCAGCCGGTCAAATCCCTTTTCAAGATTTTCCATGCTGTTTGCATAGGAAAAACGGATATAACCTTCACCGTTTTTACCAAAATCAATTCCAGGCGTAACTCCCACATGGGCCTTCTCGAGAATATCCAGGGCCAGGGCATAGGAATCACCGGATATATGCCTGGCATTGGCAAATATGTAAAATGCCCCTGTCGGATCGACACTGACCCCCAGCCCGAGAGCTCTTATCCGTTCCAGTGAATACAACCTGCGGCGGTTATAGGTATCCCGCATTTCCCGGGTTTCCGGAAGAGCATGGGTCAGGGCGGCAGCGCCGGCCAGCTGCATAACGGAATTGGCACAGATGAAAAAATTCTGCTGCAATACCTGCAATGGCCGGATAAAGGTCTTTGGAGCTATCAGGTAACCAAGCCTCAGCCCTGTCATGGCAAATAACTTTGAAAATCCGTTCAATACAAACGCCTGGTCTGTAAATTCCATAATCGAGTGTGCCGTGCCGTCATACACCAGCCCGTGATAGATTTCATCTGAAATAACATACAGGTTATGTTGTTTTGCCAACCTGACTATCTGGGCCATCCGTTCTTTGGAAATGACAGTTCCGGTTGGATTGGCGGGCGAGTTGATGAATATGGCCCGGGTTCTGGGTGTAATCTTCTTTTCAATGGCCTCCGGGGTGTAGACAAACCCCTGGTCCTCAAAAACAGGGACCGTTACCGGCCTGCCCTGGACATAGGTGATAAAATTGGCATAACAGGCGTAATGGGGGTCCGGTATTATGATTTCATCCCCGGGATTCACGAGTGCGGAGAACAGCAGAAGCATGGCCGGCGAGGTGCCGGATGTCACCAGGATCTGTCCCGGGTCGATCTTTGTTCCGTAATTGTCACTGTGAAACCGGCAAATGGCTTCCCTCAGGCTGATATCGCCAAGGCTGCTGGTATAGCTGGTTTTTTTGCATTCAAGGGCATGGGTCACAGCATGGTTGATGCATTGGGGCACACAGAAATCCGGCTCGCCGATTTCCATGTGAACCACGTCAATACCCGAATCTTCCATTTTGTGAATTTTTTCCATTATTTCCATTACAATGAACGGAGTAATGGCATCACACCTTTGTGCAGGCTCAGGGTATGTCATTTAAATCACCTTGTTCAATGGATATTCAATAATGCCTTCAGCCCCTTCTTTCAACAGGAGCGGAATCAAGTCACGTACCACGTTGATATCAATGATACTTTCAACTGAAAACCAGTCCGACTGGTACAGCGACGCAATTGTAGGAGCGTTGAGGCAGGGCAGCAGGGAAACTATCTTAACCAGGTGGTTTTCCGGCACATTCATCTTGATACCCACCAGCTGTTCAGCCCGCAGGGCACTTTGAAGCAGCATGGCGATCTGTTCGATCTTATCACGTTTCTTTTCATCCTGCCAGGCGGTTTTGTTGGCTATAAGCTGGGTATTGGTTTCCATGACCTCGTGAATAATTTTAAGGTTATGGGCCCTGATAGTGCTCTCCGTTTCCGTTATTTCAACGATGGCATCGGCTAGTCCCGATACAATCTTGGCTTCAGTGGCACCCCAGGAAAACTTTACGTTGACATTGATATTGCGGTCATCAAAAAACCGTTTGGTATATTTGACAAGTTCCGTGGATATGGTTTTACCCTCGAGGTCTTCAAGGGTCTGAATTTTCGCGTCACTGGCAACGGCAATCACCCACCTGGCCGGGCGGGCACTTACCTTTGAATACATCAGGTCCGTGACCACGTGGACATCTGACTCATGTTCCGCAATCCAGTCCTTACCGGTAAGGCCTGCATCGATCACACCGCTTTCGACATTGATGGACATCTCCTGGGCCCGGCAAAGCGCGCATTCGATCGATCCGTCGTTGATGTCCGGAAAATAACTTCTGCCTTCAACATTTATTTTCCATCCCGACCGCCTGAACAGCGAGATGGTGGCATCCTGCAGGCTGCCCTTGGGGATACCGAGTTTAATTATCTTTTCCATTATCCATACACCTTTTTAGGGTCAAAAACCACAGTCTCTGCCGTTTGCAGGGAACCGTCCTTTTCAACGGTCCTGTAAAAACAGCTTCTATATCCTTTATGGCAGGCCGCGCCTCCAACCTGCTCGACTTTGAGCAAAATTGTATCCTGGTCACAATCCACCCGGATTTCCTTAACTTTCTGAATATGCCCCGAGGTTTCCCCTTTTTTCCACAACGTCTTCCTGGATCTTGAATAATAGGTAGCCTCCAGGGACCGGAGGGTTTCTATGAAAGCCTTTTCGTTCATAAAAGCCAGCATCAGAACCTCTCCTGTATGAAAATCCTGAGCCAGTGCGGGAATCAATCCATTGTTCTTGCTGAAATCAAGCGCGACCATTATAATCAAACTGCTCCATTTTTTTAATGCCATGATTTGAATCAAACTGTGATATTTACCGTTTATTGTTGAAAAAGTCAAACCCATGCTTGTCAAAGTTTAATGGAAACAATACCATATCCCATCACATCTGCCCTGAATCTGCCTTGGATGAAGTGTTGCCATTCTCTGTTTTATCTGATACATAGCTAAGCTTATAATCATAAGAGTATTATACTAAAATATTTCAAACAGCCATGACACAGAAAAAAACCAGATCCCAGGTATTGAAAACCAGAGAAAAGAAAAAAAAGACACGGTTCTTCCTGTCTTTTATCAAGTGGTGCGTCATTCTCATGGCGACCGGTATTCTACTTGCCGGTGCAGGCCTGGCAGGGTTGTATGTGTATATAAGCCAGGATCTGCCCCGGATAAACTCTCTGAACGACTATGCCCCTTCCATCGTCACCACTGTGTTTTCTGATGACGGCCGGAAAATCGGTGAATTTTACCGGGAACGCCGAATTGTCATTCCGCTTTCCCAGATGCCCAAGTCCCTGATCAATGCATTTATTGCAGCTGAAGACTCCCGCTTCAGGGAACATCGCGGCGTGGACATGCTTTCCATTTTACGTGCCTTCATCAAAAACTTCAAAGCAGGCACAATTGTCCAGGGAGGCAGCACCATCACCCAGCAGGTGACCAAATCCTTTTTGCTGACCCCGGAGCGGACTTATAAACGGAAACTCAAGGAAGCCATACTGGCATATAAAATTGAAAACAAGTTCTCCAAGGATGAAATCCTGTACCTGTACCTGAACCAGATCTATTTAGGTCATGGTGCCTACGGGGTCGAGGCTGCGTCTGAAAATTATTTCGGCAAACATGCAAAAGACCTGAACCTGGCCGAATGTGCAATGCTGGCAGGACTGCCCCAGGCCCCCAGCCGGTATTCGCCGTTCCGATTTCCCGAGCGGGCCAGGCAGCGCCAGATTTACGTGCTCAACCGGATGAAGGAAGATCATATAATCACCAATCTCCAGGCCACGGAAGCCATCAATACAGAGCTGGATATTCATCCCAGGAAAAACTGGTTTATAGAACGCGTTCCCTGTTATACCGAACATGTCCGCCGGTATGTGGAAAAAAAATATGGTGAAGATGCCCTTTATGAGCAAGGTCTTCAAATCCATACCGCGGTGAATATCGAGTACCAGAAGATTGCCCGCAGGGCCATCTCCAGAGGACTGGTCGATCTCGACCGCCGGATGGGATACCGGGGCCCCGAAGACCATATTTCATCCCTCCAGATCGAGCAGTACTGCAGCCGTGTTGCCGAAGAGATGGACCAGAGCATCCCCAAACCCGGGGAGGTTTACCATGGAGTGGTTCTCGACGTGGATGATGAAAATGACCGGACCCTGGTGCAGGTCGGCAGCTTCAAGGGAACCATTGCCACTGAAGATATCCAGTGGGCCAGACCCCCCGATACAGAAGTGGCTTACTATGAAAGAAAGATCCGACGTCCCTCACAGGTATTTCGAAAAGGGGATGTAATAAAAGTGCGCCTGCTCAACGAGATAATTGATAACGGAGAAATCCGCTTCAGCCTTGAACAGGATCTTACGGCCCAGGCCGCGCTTTTGAGCATTGAAACGGAAACCGGGCATGTCAAGGCAATGATCGGAGGACGGGACTATAAAGACAGCCAGTTCAACAGGGCCATACAGTCCAGGCGGCAGCCGGGTTCCGCGTTCAAGCCCATTATATACGCCGCTGCACTGGACAAGGGTTATACGCCTGCAACGATCATTATCGACGCCCCGGTTGTCTACAAGGACACCCAGAGGGATTTCACATGGAAACCCCACAACTATAAGGAAGTGTTCCATGGCCCCACCCTGTTCAGGGAGGCACTGGTCCACTCGAGGAACGTGGTTACCATTAAAATACTGCAGGATATAGGCATTGATTACGTTATCAATTATGCCAGGAAACTGGGAATCACATCTGAAATCAGCAAGGATTTGTCCATTGCTCTTGGATCATCGGGATGCTCGCTGCTGGAACTGGTGAATTCCTATTCAGTATTCTCCAACCTGGGATATTTTATCGAACCTGTATTCATCACCAGGATCCAGGACCGGAACGGTAATATTCTGGAAGAATCACAGACTGTCCGGACCAAGGTGATCGACATGAGCACGGCCTATATCATGACCAATATCATGGAAAGCGTAGTGCAGTCAGGTACCGGATGGCGTGTCAAGGCACTTAAAAGACCGGTTGCCGGAAAAACCGGCACTACCAACAACCTGCACGATGCTTGGTTCCTGGGTTATACACCCCGGTATACCACCGGTGTATGGGTCGGGATGGACAAGGAGACCTCTCTGGGCAAAGGAGAAACCGGGTCAAGGACGGCAAGCCCCATATGGCTTGATTATATGCAAGGTGCCCTTGAAGGCAAACCTGTCAGGACGTTCAATGTACCTGAAGGTATAGTATTTTGCAAAATAGATGCTGCCACCGGTCTTTTACCCAGCGAATCCTCTGAAAAAACGATCTTTGAATGCTTCAAGGAAGGCACCGCACCGACCGAGTATACCCCGCAGCCGGATATGACCTCAGACTCAGATGAGTTTTTCAAAATGGGGGTCGAACAATAGGGGTTATGCTTCAATGGACAGTTCATCAGGCTGCTTTGAAACATCCTTTTTGACCTGGAACCGGCACCGGGGATAACGTGCCTTGAGCTTTTTCATGTTTTCATTCCTGTCTCCGCGCATCCTTGATTCATAGGACGGATGGAGCACCAGTTGAATGGTGGAAGGCACTGCAGTCAATTCATCGATCAAACAACAGGCTTTTTTATATAACAACCGTGAATGAACCAGGTGGCCGAATGCCGGATGCCAGGGACCGGCTATAATGGTATCCGGTGCCGATAGAACCTGTGACGCCTGCAGTCCCATGCGGATCACCGGAATACGCTTTGCAGAAAACACCTGATACAGATCTGACACCAGTTCAACAGCCGAGTCCAAAGACAATGGTACATACTTTTTATCATGATACCAGGCTGCCATCCTGCTTGATTTAAGCACAAGAAGCGGATAAATCCTTACAAAATCAGGGGCCAGGCCGGCCATAGCTGACGCGCTCTGCCTTGCTGTCTCGGGTGTATCGCCCATCAGCCCCACCATCATCTGCAGTCCTGTACGCATACCGCTTTTTTTCAACAGGTGAACCGCATTAATTGTCTCCTGGGCTCCATGTCCCCGAAAAGAAATATCAAGCACCCTGTCATTCATTGACTGGGCCCCGATCTCCACAGTTGAAACAGGGCAGGAGCTTATTTGTTCAATGGTCTTTTGGGTAATGGTGTCCGGCCGGGTTGAAAACCTTATCCCGTCTATCTTGCCTCTGGATACAAGATCACGGCCGCATGTAAGAAAACGCTGGATGACTTCATGAGGAAGACCCAGGAAATTACCGCCGTAAAATGCCAGCTCCACTCCTTTCCGGCGACCTTTAAATGCCAGATATGAATCCACTGTGGCCTCGATGTCCCGGGCCCCGGGAAGCTGTTCCCTTGTACTGGTAATTGTGGCCTGGTCACAGAATGCGCATCGATGGGGACATCCTGCATGGGGGAGAAACACGGGTATGATCAGGGGCCTGGTCATAAAAACACCTGCAGAAAATACAATCTGCTTTCAGGCATCTGCATTCAGAACTGCAAGTGCCTGTCTTGCACAGTCCTGCTCGGCCGCTTTCTTGGTTTTGCCGATACCCCGGGCATGCCGGCCGAGTACATGCACCACCACTTCAAATGTTTTGTCATGGTCCGGGCCGGATTCCTTTTCAAGACGATATACAGGCGCCGGATTACCGGTTTCCTGGACAAATTCCTGAAGAGTGCTCTTGTAATCCCGGGTTTGATCTGTATTTGAGCCTGATGAAAGCTTCGGGGAAAACAGGCGCTGAACCAGGTTGAACACGGTTGTAAATCCTTGATCCAGATAAACCGCCGCAACAATGGCCTCGAATGTATCTGACAGGATGGAATTTTTTTCATGCCCCCCGGACAGCATCTCTCCTTTGCCAAGCTTTATGAACCGGCCAAGGTCAATGGCTCTTGCAATATCAGAAAGACCCTTTTCACTGACCAGTATTGACCTTAACTTGGACAGTTCTCCTTCCCTTTTCTCCGGAAACCGCTCCATTAGCATCTGGCCAGTGCAAAGCCCGAGAACGGCATCGCCTAAAAATTCCAGGCGCTCATTATCCTTGAGATCACTGCCTGAATGTTCATTCAAAAAAGACCTGTGGCACAGTGCCTGGGCCAAAAACCGCCGGTTTGAAAAACAATGACCAAGATTTTTTTCCAGTATGTCGTAAGCGGGAATTGTCTCACGGATCTGTTCAATCCTGGATTTCAAGGCCTCAAACAACGGATATCCGACATGCAGTCCGCCGGAACCGACACCAAGCTCCACTCCTTTGCTGAAAGTGCCGTGAAAATCAGTTCCACCGGTCATCAACAGGCGATGCTCTTTGGCCAGTTTCTCAAACAGGGCTGTCTGGGAAGGCGAGTGTGTTGTATAATAAACCTCGATACCATCGAGACCCTTTTGAACAAGATCCTTGATCAATGCTTCCAGCCTGGATGGATTTTCTGCCTGGATCAGACCGGGATGGGCCAGCACTGATACACCACCGGCACTCCTGATAGTTTCCATTGCCTTTTCACACTCGACCCTGTATTTATCGACATAGGCAGGCCGGCCGGCAGCCAGGTAGTTATCAAAGGCCTGCCTGAACGATGAGACATATCCTTTTTTTCTCAACACTTCTGCAATATGGGGACGTCCTGCCTGGCCAGTCCCGCATTCCGCCGCCACTTCGTCCATCGTGACAGACAACCCCATGGCATTCAATTTTTGGACAATCCGGGGATTGCGCTCCTGCCGGGCCTGTTTTAGCCGCGTCAGCAAACGGTTCAGGCGGATATCATGTACACTGAAACCATAGCCGAGGATGTGGAGACTGGAAACAGACAGTCCGTCAACCGGCGGATCACAACTGATTTCAACACCGCTGATGAATTCGGGTGCGTGACAGGCAGGGTCTTTAACTGCAATATGCCTTATGCCTTCTATTGTGTCATGATCTGTTATGGAAATGGCTTTGACCCCCGACTTGCGTGCGAGCGCCATGATCTGTTGCGGCGCGAGGGAGCCGTCCGAGGCGGTTGAATGTATATGCAGGTCAATCAATGTTGTGGCCCTGATCAGATACCAAGGGCTTTTTCCATGTCTTCCTCTCTTTTCTTGCACTCGATACACTGGGTGGTCACTGGTCTGGCCTTGAGCCGTTCGATGGAAATATCTTCCTCGCAGACTTCACAGCGGCCAAAAGTTTTATTTTCAATTCGCTCCAGCGCATTTTTGATTTTCTTGATCAGCTTGTGCTCTCTATCCCGGATCCTGAGTTCAAAGCTTCTCTCAGCTTCATGGGAAGCACGGTCCGTAGGGTCTGCAAAATTATCCTTGGGTTTGGTCATGCCTGTAACCGTATCATCGGCATGGGACAGCAATTCATTCAACCGCTCGGTCAGCAATTCCTTGAAAAAATCCAAATCTTTTTGTTTCATGATATGACCCTTTACATACAATTAGTACCAGTTTTCAAAAGTTCTGTATTATATCAGAATCAAAAAAAATGTAAATAAAGAAATAGCCTGGCCGGTTATCAGTCTTCGTGGTCCAGCAGGTCGACATCAAACAGTTGCCGGGCCATGTTCAGATACACGGCATCATCCCTATGATTGCCCGTGTTTTTCAGAAACCGGATGGGATCGTGCATGACTTTTCTGGCAATGGCCTTTGTCATCCTCCGGACGGCATCGGCATCGGCATCAGGCAAGTGGGGCATTGCCGCCAGAGTCTTTTCACATTCTTCACAGGTAATAGTGCTTATTTTTTCATTTATGGCCTTTATGGTTGGAACCACTCGCAAGCTGTCCTGCCATCGCATGAACTTGACAACTGCCTCTTCCACGTATCTTCCGGCCTTGACAGTTTCTTTTTCCCGCTGGGCCAGATTGGCGGTTACAATGCTGCTCAAATCGTCGATATCATACAAAAAAGCATTGCTGATCCGGTTGACGGCCGGATCGATATCTCTGGGAACCGCAATATCGATCAAAAAAAGCGGGCGGTTTTTCCTGATTTTCATTGCTGATTTCACCTGGTCCCTGGTCAGCACATAATCCGTGGCCCCGGTGGAACTGATAATGATATCCGCTTCACTCAAAGCCCTTTCCCGTTCGTCAAAAGAAATTGCCTGGCCATTGAATTTTTCCGCCAGTGTCACGGCGCGTTCAAATGTTCTATTGGCCACGCGAATGGATGCCACCCGGTGCGAAATCAAATGTGCCACTGCAAGCTCCGCCATCTCTCCGGCCCCGAAAAGCAGAACTTTTTTATTGGACAGATCGCTGAATATCTTTCCGGCCAGCTCGACAGCGGCATAGCTTATGGATACGGCATTATCGCCAATGCCGGTATGCCGCCTGACCTTTTTGGCAATGGAAAAGGATTTGTGCATCAGCCGGTTCAGCATCACCCCACATGTCTTGTGATCAACGGCGATCCTGTAGGCCTGCTTGATCTGCCCAAGAATCTGGGGTTCTCCCACCACCATGGAATCCAGGCTGGATGCCACGGTGAACAGGTGGCGGACGGCATCTTCATTTTTATGGCAGTACAAAAATGTTTTCAGGTGACTGCCATCAAACTGCTTGATCGCGGCAATCAGTTCGATGATCTTGTCAGCACTGCCGCTTTCTTCAGAGACATACACGATTTCGGTGCGGTTGCAGGTGGAAAACAGCAATCCTTCAGTAACGCAGGGCTGGGCCTTTAAACGCTCAAGCGCCTGTTCAACCTGGTCCAGGGAAAAAGCCAGCTTTTCCCGAACCTCCACAGGCGCTGTTTTATGGCTTGTACCGATTAAATAGATCTTAGGCATTTTGTATCTTACCTTGTAAACACCTGGTGATATCCACCCAAAAGGAGGTTCACCCCCAGAAAGGTAAACACCAGCAGCGCAAATCCGACAATGGTCATGACAGCTGATTTTTTTCCCTGCCAGCCGGAATAGAGACGGCAGTGAAGCAGGGCGGCGTAGAACAGCCAGGTCACCATGGACCATATTTCCTTTTGATCCCATCCCCAGAACCGTCCCAGCGCAGCCTTGGCATAGATGAACCCGGTCGCCAGCCCGCATGTCAGCAGGGTAAAGCCGATAGCGATACACATATAACTGGTAGAATCCAGAAGGGCAAGGGACGGCAGCCGCCTGTAGAAAAAACCTCTCTGCTTGGTCTTGATGCCGTGTTCCTGGAGCAGGTAGAGGATACCGGCGCCACAGGCAAGGGCAAGAGCCGCCTCTCCTGAAAAAACAAGAATGATGTGAAACCAGAGCCAGAAACTGTTTAGAACGGCGCTTTGATCAGGAGGTGCCTCGGGTACCAGCATTACGGACATCATGATGACTGCTGCCAGGCAGGCTGCAAAAATACCCAGAATTTTCAGTTTATATACCCGGCGTATCACAATAAAAGTCCCTGCAATGGCAAATGCAGCCACCGACAGCGTCTGCCGCATGTTGTGGACCGGCAGGTTACCGGTATTGACCACCTGCAGGGCCATCCCGATGAAATGAACGCCCACCCCGAGACTGAGCAGAATAAAAGCTGCTTTCTGCCTGTTTTCCTTCTGCTGGAAAAGATAGACAATATAGCCTGCAGCACTGGCCGTATAAAGCAGTCCTGCGGTCATCGACAGTATTTTGACAAAAAATTCCAAAACAAACATCCCTTTTATGCCATCAGGTCTTTGTAAGTCATCCGGACACTGGTGATGGACTCCAGCAGTTCGTCAATACCCTGGACATCCTTTTTCTCGACCAGTTCCAGCAATCCGCCTTGAACCAGCAGGGAGAAAATCCTGCTGTTATCTTCCGGTGCATGTCCCATTGCCAGCATTTTTTTTCTCAACCGGCCCATCAGCCAGAGAAATTGAGCATAATGGGGCCCGAACTGTTTTTCAAGCCCCTGCTTGAGGTACCTGGCAAAGGCCGGACTGGTACCGCAAGTCGATACAGTGATCACCAGATCGCCCTGCTGTACGATGGACGGCAGGATAAAAGCGCTGCCCTCAGGGTCATCGGCAATATTGCAAAGGATGTTTCTTTCCCGCGCTCCGGCCTGCACCCGCCGGTTTACCTCCCTGTTGTCCGTGGCGGCAAAGGCCAGGAACATCCCTTCAAGATCCGGGTCATCATATTTTCGGCATACCAGTTTCAGGCGGTCAAAATCCAGCCTGTGAAATCCGGGATCCATCACCGGACCAACTACAGTGACCGTGGCACCGCATGAAAGAAGGGTCCTGGTCTTTCTCAATCCTACCCGGCCGCTGCCGACAACCAGGCAGGGTTTGTGATTTATATCAAGATGGACTGGATAATATTTCATTTGCCCGGACATCTATTCCCTGTTACCATAAAAAAAGATAAAGTATATATTGCAGCGGGCTTTTTTTCAATATCTATTCACAGTCAGCACAGGAAAGGAAGATCCATGATCATCGATACCCATACACATATTTTCCCGGACTCCATACGCTTTAAACGCGAAGCTTTTTTTGACAGGGAACCGGAGTTCGCCCTGCTGTATGGCTCCCCTAAAGCCCGTATGGCCGGTATGGATGACCTGATTCACACCATGGATACTTTTGGAATCGATCTGGCCGTAACCTGCGGGTTTCCCTGGCGGGATCCGGCCCTGTCAAGACTGAACAATGATTATGTGCTTGAATGTGTTTCCAGATACCCGGACCGGGTCAAAGGGCTGGCCTGTTTTGACGTCATGAGCAGCGGTGCGGTCAAAGAAGCTGAAAGATGCATCGATGCCGGGCTTTGCGGTATAGGAGAACTGGCCTTCTACCTTGCAGGCATCGATGAACAGGCCCTGGCATGCCTTAAACCGGTAATGGAACTCCTGCGTTCCCGGGGCGGCCTGCCCTGCATGATCCACACAAACGAACCCATCGGGCATATGTATCCCGGCAAAACCCCTGTGACGCTCGGCCAGATCTACCGCCTGGTAAAAACATTTCCTGACAACAGGATCATTCTGGCCCACTGGGGCGGAGGCCTGCTGTTTTATCACCTCATGAAAAAAGAGATCAAGCAGGCCCTTGTAAACACATGGTTTGATACAGCCGCTTCCCCTTTTTTATATGATCCTGGAATCTATTCATTTGCCGTTTCTGCCGGCATGGCCGACAAAATCGTACTGGGGACCGATTTTCCGCTGTTGACCATTGACCGTTACCAGGCCGACCTCGCACAGTCCGGCATCAGCAGTGACGCTGCAGATAAAATATGCGGCCGGAATGCATACCGGGCCTATTTTCCAGTCTGAGTAACAGGCAGGGGCAGAGCATCTGGCTATATCCGGATTCCGGGAAGGTTTATTTCAAATGTGCTGCCGTGCCCTGGACGGCTGGATACCGAAACCGTACCCTTGTGATACTGGACTATATGCTTGACAATGGCAAGCCCGAGACCGGTCCCGCCCTCCTGCCGGCTCCTGGCCCTGTCGACCCGGTAGAAACGGTTGAATATCTTGGTCAGGTGAGCCGGGGCGATTCCGGGACCTGTGTCCCTGATCCGGATGACCACCCCCCGGTCATGGGTTGCAGCCGTAATGCTGATATTGCCCATGGGATCGCTGTATTTGACCGCGTTGTCCACGATGTTGGTCAGGGCCTGTTCCATGAGAAGGAGATCCACTCTGACGGTCAGGTCATCGGGACAGTCAATGTCCACTGCCATCTCTTTTTTTTCCAGCATGCCCCGGCAGCTTGATACAGAACTGTTGATCAGGCTCAGCATGTGGTGGACCTCAAATGCGGTATCAGTGCCTTCCATCCTTTCCAGGCGCGACAATGCCAGAAGATCATCCACCAGGCAGATCAAGCGGTCCACGTTGTTTTTGATAATATTCAGAAAAGAAACAGCCTCCTGCGGCCCGCTGGTTTCAAGAAGCGGTGCCAGTGTTTCCACGAATCCCTTGATGGATGTCATGGGTGTTTTCAGTTCATGGGAAACATTTGCGGCAAAATCCTTGTGCATGTTTTCAAGCCGTCTCATTCGAGTGATATCGTGAAAAATGATCAGAGTACCCATCCGGTTGTTTTCAGAATCATACAATGCGGTTGAATAAATATTCAATATGACGTCCTTGTCCTGGGTGAATACGATATCTTCCTCGACCGGCAGGCTTTCGGCCAGGGCTTTTTTGATATATCCCTGGAAAGACAGGTTCCGGACCACCTCCAGAACGAACCTTCCGTTCAGTGATTGAACGGGCAGCCTGAAAACTCTTGCAGCTGCGTCGTTAACCGTTATAATCCGTTCATCGTTGTCAATGGCAATAACCCCTTCTTTCATGCTGGAATGAACGGCTTCCAGTTCATTGCTGCGGTTCTTGAAGGCGGTTATTTTTTCATCCAGCCGGGCCGCCATGATATTCATGGTTTTTGCAAGTTCCGACAATTCCTCGGTGGATGGAATTTCAAGACGGGTGGAAAGCTCTCCTTCGGCAAAACGGACGGCGCCGTCCTTCATTGTTTCAATGGGCCTGACGATTCGCCAGGCAAGCAGCAGGCTGACCACTGCCGATACAAGCACCATTACTCCGAAGGTCCAGAAAATCCGATACCGGATGGCCCTTATTTCCCTGTCGATTGAAGAAACCGGAAAAGCCGTCCGGACCACCATGGAAACATGACCGTCAACAGCCACAGGCAGTGCGATATACATCATGTCCTGGTCCAGGGTCCGGCTGTAACGGATGGAAACACCCCTCTTTTGCTCAAGGGCGCGGACGATTTCCGGCCGGTTTCTATGGTTTTCCATGGTGGCTGTATCACCGAAGGAATCCGCTATCACCTCACCCGAAGGCAGTATGATGGTCACACGAGTACCGGTTTCCTCCCCTATTTTTTTGCTGATCTCGTCCGCTTCCCCTCGAAGGGCAGCTGTGGCGCCAAGGCTTGAAATGATCTGACGAACCAGTTTTGCCCTGGCGGTCAGCTCCTGCTCGCTGGTGTCCAGGTACAGTTTTTTGAAATAAACTGTGGAATACCAGGCAACCGGGGCAAGAGACACAAAGACAAGGAGCAGGAACAGGGGGAAAATCTGCCAGACCAGTTTTTTCTTTTTTACCCCGGTATTATTCCTTGAATCGATACCCCACCCCCCGCACCGTTTCAATTAATGAAGCACAGGATTTCAATTTTTTTCTCAACCCGACCACGATCACATCCACGCTCCTTTCGGTAACGGCATAATCTTCTCCATGGATGGCGTCCACAATCTGGTTGCGGGTAAAAACCCACCCTTTTTTATCAAACAGAAAAGAGAGCAGTTCAAACTCCGAAAAGGTCAGGTCAACGGGTTCATCTTTGATGATCACCTTGTGCCTTGCATGATCGATCACAAGATCACCGTGGACTTTCATGCGGGACGCAACTGCCGTGCTCATCGCGGCTCTCCGCCTGAGGATGGCCCTGATCCTGGCTACAAGCTCCCTGGGACTGAAGGGTTTGGAAATATAGTCATTGGCGCCCAGTTCCAGGCCGGCCACAATATCCGATTCATCTCCCTTGGCCGTCAACATGACAATGGGAATATCTTTGGTCCTGTCGTCATTTTTCAGTATGCGGGTCACCTCCATGCCGTCAATGCCGGGCAGCATCAGGTCCAGGACAATGAGGTCCGGAACCTGTTCTCTGGCAATCTTTACCGCTGCTTCTCCCGTAACGGCAGACCATATGAAATATCCTTCCGATTTCAGATTGTACCGGATCAGTTCAAGGATATCCGCTTCATCATCCACTATCAATATGGTTTCTTTGCTCATACAATGCCTTTAATATCTGATTTAATCTGGATTTGAACCACGCACAGACAGGATTATCAGCTGGGTTCGTGCCGTATCACCTCTCCTTCAATCAGGTAGATCACCTCTTCTGCAATATTTTTGGTATGATCACCTATCCTCTCGAGATGACGTGATATCAGGTACATATTGATAATTTCCTCGACCTGCCCGGGATTTTTTACGATGTCTGTTTTCATCACACGGTAGGCATCGTTTCTCATGCGGTTCACGTCATGGTCCAGAATCCGGACTTCATATGCTATATCCAGATCCATGCCGACCAGTGCATCCAGGCTCATTTTCAGCATCTTGCCGGTCAGGTTGGCCATGGTTGAATAATCAAACCTGAACTTGGATGCATGCTCGAAAGATGTAATATAGCGCTGGGAAATATTGGCCGCGTAATCCGCAATTCGTTCCAGGTCATTGTTGATTTTAATCACTGCGATAATAAACCTGAGGTCAACGGCAACCGGCTGGTACAATGCCAGAATTTTCAGGCATTCCTCTTCCACCTCGATCTCCCGCCGGTCTATCTCGTGATCGGAATCGATAATGGACTGGGACAGTTTCAGGTCCTGTTTTTCTATGGCATGAACGGCATTTTTAAACCGGTCTTCCACCATGGCGCCCAGCAACAGGATCTCTTTTTTCAGTTTTTCAATTTCCCTCGGCAGATGGCCTCTCATCATACACTCCTTATTGTGTTCAACCTTGCAGGATCAATCCGGATCACGGTGATCATGCTCAAGGTTAACAGGGTATGACAAAAATGTTAGTATTGCGTTATGGTTTGATTTGCGGTTCATTAATTCAAGAATCAAGAATCTTTTTGAGAAACAGCACATTGCCCCTGGCATTGTAGTGCATCGATGAAAAATATTTTTCCATTATAACCATTCCCCGCCCATGATCGGCATCTTGAGGGAAAGAAGCAACTGCGGCTTTTTTCCAGTTGAATCCTTCTCCCTCGTCTTCGATACGGATCAAAAGTTCTCCGGGCAGGGACAGGTCCAGGTCCAGGATTATCTTTTTTCCGGGACAGCCGCGATTTCCATGGCGGACCGCATTGGTCAAGCCTTCTCTCAGCACCAGATTTATGGCAAACATGTGAGGGGATGTGCCCGGACAGGCAGCGAGCAGGAACCCCGCAGCCTTCTGGCAGGCAAGATCAACATTTTCCATTGTGGACGAAAATACTATACGGCAGGCCATCCTGTCATCCATCTGTTCGCTTATGGGAAAGGCGGCTGACATCTTCGCTATACCTTTATACAAAGAACCACAATATCATCCTCGGGCAGCGAATCCCTGCCGAACAGCTTGTTGATCAACTGCTCAGGGGCGTAGCTATAAGGGACATCGCATAATGATTGGAATACAGGCAAAAGCGCCTCGGCACCAGTAACCCAGGTTATCTTGTTCTGTGCCGACTCGACCAGACCGTCGGAATACATGTAAATTTTATCGCCTTCAGCCACATCCAGGGTCTGTCTTCCAAACTGGACATCCTTGAACATACCCAGAATATCACCTTCCATTTTGACCAGAAAGGGGTCCCGTCCTGATGGTGCACAGACAACCGGAGGGTGCCCGGCATTGATAATGGTCAGCTTTTTTGTCTCCCGATTGAGATGGATATAGCAGGCTGTCAGGTATTTGCCGTCCGGCAGGATTTCCACCAGTACATCGTTGACAAGCTTCATGCTTTCAAGGGGGGAATAGACCGGTGTACAGTTCTGGGCCAGCAATGCCTTTACAGATGCTGTCATATAACTGGTTTTGATATCATGGCCTGAAAAATCCGCCACAAAATACCCGGTAATATGTTCGGAAATCTGGAGAATGTCGTAAAAATCGCCCCCTGCTTCTTCGAGCGCCCGGTAATAGACACCGAAACAGGCATCGGGATACTCACCAGGTGTGGGCAGCAATGCTGTCTGGGCTTCCGTGATCTGCCTGAGTTTCTGGGCCTGCCCGGCGATCAGGGAATTTGTCGCTATGGAGAGCTTGAGATGAATCCTTACTCGCGCAAGGACTTCAAGGGGATGAAACGGCTTGGTGATATAATCCACCGCGCCCAGGTCAAATCCCTTCAGCTTGGAATCCACCTCGCTTACACCTGTGAGAAAAATAACCGGGATGGGGTGGGTCTCCGGGTTATCCTTTAACTTTGCAATTACATCAAACCCGGTTTCCCCCGGCATCTCAATATCCAGCAGAATAAGGTCCGGTTTCTTTTCCACGGCGATTTTACGGGCGGCAGGCCCGTCCTGGGCGCTGTATATACGGTACCCTTCCTTGGCAAGAGATTTTTCAATGAGCTTGAGGTTGAGCAGGTTGTCGTCAACGGCCAACACCGTGTAAGGCTGTTTGTTTTCCATTCAGTTTACCCTTATGCCGCTGCTGCTGATCTGATGCTAATGATCCGCTGATTCTATCTTTTCGAGTAAGGCTTTCAACCTAGACAAAAGGTCGTCGAAACCGGAAAGATTATTGTTTTTTGCCTGCATTTCCATGGTTTGGGCAATCCCTGCCATATCCATGAATCCAAGATTGCCCGCCGCACCCTTTATGGAATGGGATGCCGCAGCTGCCGCCTGTGCATCTCCCGCAGACAGACCGGCTTCAATCCTGTTTATATCTTCTCTGGCAGTGGAGATAAACAGTTCAACCAGTTCCATAAAATCAGCTTCATCAATGCCCAGGTTGGCCGCAAGCTCTTTGAAATCCATATGCACTCCATGTTTGAATTCTGGAATTGAATCTGATATAGCAAAAACTTAATGGAAGTATAAATAAAAACCGACTATATGTAAACAGGGATATCACCATGGCCGGCAGAAAAATTTTAATAGTTGACGATGAACCCGATCTCAGGACCATATTTCAATCGGCACTTTCTCAAAAGGGATACGAGGTGATCACAGCTTCCAGCGGGGAACAGGCCTTAAAAATACTGGAACAGCAGTCGATCCTGGTGATGTTTCTTGACCTGAATCTGCCCGGAATGAACGGCATCGAGCTTTGCAAAAAGATCATGGAAACCACGCCCATTGCCATCGCCTTTGCAGTAACCGGATATGCCTCCCGTTACCAGCTCGCCGATTGTAAAAAAGCGGGCTTTGAAGACTATTTTTCCAAACCCGTATCACTCAAACAGATATTTAAAGCGGCCGAGCATGCCTTTGACAAGATCGACCGGTGGCAGAAATCCTGAACAGGATATCTTGGATATCTTGCCGGTCCTGCATCTGATTTGACTGTCCTGCCATCATCTCTTCTCATCACAGATGCTTTTTGAACCTGTCAAACAGCTGCCTGGAGACACCTCCCGTTCCCAGGGGCCTTTCCACGGCATCGTGGCAATCTGATCCGCCCGTCACCAGCAGGCCGTATTTTTCTGCCCAGGACAGCATCAGCTCCTGGTGCCAGGGAGTATGTCCGGGATAATATACTTCAATGCCGGACAACCCGGCATCAAGAAAATCCGGCAGCAGTTTTTCAACAGTTTCAACATCCGGCAGCACTTCTTTATAATGCCCGGTGCCGGGAAACGATCCTGCGGCCGGATGCGCCAGCACTGTTAAAAGCTTGCCTGTTGACAAAAGACCTGCCATGTCTGAAAGCGAAATTCCGGACGGCAGGTATGCAGGGCTGTTATTGCCGATGATCCGGTTTACAGTGGCCGGGTCATCAATCCCGTGCATCTGCGACAGGGCCATGGCGAAATGACGGCGGGATGCGTTATCGCTCAAGGCCGCAATTTCCTCGACCTGCAGGGGCTGCTTCAACAGAGGCGTGGAGCCATCCGGACCGAAAAAGGCATTGATTTCAGCTACGCGCCGTGTCACGAGTCCGATTCCCCTGCCTTTGGAAACGACCCGGGTGATCCGTGAAATAAAATCAGTGTTTTCCATATGCCTGGTTGAAAAATAACACAGCAGGTGAAGGGTACCGGTAAAAAAGGGCCTCTTGAAACGTATGGACACTTCGACCCCGGGAACCACCTCTATATCCAGTTCTGCGGATGCTGCAACAGCTTCGTGGAGCCCTGCGACAGTGTCATGATCCGTAATTCCTATTGCCTGCAAACCGGTTTCCATAGCCCTGCAAACCAGTTCCCGGGGTGTGAACTCTCCGTCAGAAGCAGTGGTATGATTGTGAAGGTCTGCATAATACCTGTTCATTGAAATATCCCTTTCCCGCTGAAAACAGATGAAAGCCATATTTAGACTTTTTTTTTAGCGGCAATTGATATAATATTAAAAGTTTATAGCCTTGAAAT
>CAYNHL010000072.1:0-15644 GCA_964397015.1 uncultured Desulfobacterales bacterium
GTCCGGTGCAAGACCAAATAGGGGAACGTTAACAGGTGGTCCGCCGAAGTTCCCGGGTAGGTCGCAAGAGATGCATGGCAACATGCATCCATAGATGAATGGCCGTTGTCCCGGTGCCGGGTAACCGGTCCGGGAGACAGAATTCGGCTTACGGGCTGGTCAGGCCTTTTTTCAACAATTCAGAGGGACAGCGTGAAACCTGACAAGGATACAATGGATTTTATCTGCGATATTTCGTTCAAGGAAAAAGCCAATATTTTTTCCTTTGAATATCTCAAGTGCATCAGGTTTGTAATTGAGATGCAGCCGCAGGATTATATCTTTACCAAAAAATTATATTCAAAACTGATTACGACCTCCTATATAGTCGAAGATTTCCTTGATTTTCACGGAGCCAAGAAAAACAAGGAATGGGTGTTTTACAGAGAGCTTAGCGCCACCATGCGACATCTTTCTCTGGCTGGGTATTCCCAGAGGCATATTTTGAACCGGTTCGATTTTTACAAATTCGGAAACACCAATTGCGAATTTTTCAAACAGGATGCCTTTGATACCCTGAAAATTATCCAGGACACCATTAAACTGGCAGCTCCTGTCATTATGGAGGAAGCCGGCAGGCTGAAAATCAAGATTCCTGTCAAGGGTTATGAGTTGAGTTATTTTCCGGGAATCTCATCCACCCAGCTTCTGGATCACAACATCGATGACTTCAATGCCAGGGGACAGCAGCAACAGAACCTGACCCGTATTTCCAGCGAATTTCTCGAAATTGTAAAGGATTTCGAGCAGTTTGCCTTTTATGAGCGGTATGATATCAATACAATAAAAACCCTGGTGCCTGAGAAGATAAATGAGGTCACTATCCGGCGGTTTGAAATGCTGATCCACAACCTGCAGTCATCCTTTGATTCCTATGTGGTCAATACCCGCTCCTCCCCCGAGCGGCTGAAGCTCGAACAGCTCAGGAGTCACTTTTCCATTGTGTTCCATATCCTTCAGGTCATGGGGCGGCTTCTCCATTTTTATGAAAGACACCTGCATGATATTGGTTTCAAAGATGTGTACAAGAGTGTCGGGCAATCACTTGCCAATCTCATCGATCCTGATATCCTGTTGGACCGGTCAGTTAATTTCTGCCTGTTTTATGCCTGGCGGTTCCTGTCTTCCGGTAAAGAGCTGGCATCTCAGATTCTGAATGAAAACATGGAAACAGGTGAAATCGAGGTGGGTATTCCAAAAGACAGGGGATTTCACAGCCGGCCCAGCCTGCTGGTGGCCAAGATAGTCCAGCATTATGGCGGGGAGGTGAAAATGCATGTAAACGGGGATGTCTTTGACGCAGCCAGCGTACTGGATATGCAGTGGGCCGGGGGTAAAATCAAAAAAGAGGATATCGAGAAAGTTATTTTCACCGGGGATTCAAGATCCCTGGCCGATTTGAAGATTCTGGCCGCTGTGAATTATGGAGAGGATCACATGGGAAAAGGAATCCCGCTGCCAAAAGAACTGGCATACCTGGTCTGATATGGCATCTGGAGCTAAAGCAATCGCCCTGATTGTCGCTGCCGGAAAAGGGACCAGGATGCACTCAGAAAAACCCAAGCAGTATCTGACCGTTCAGGGAATCCCCATTCTCAGTCGAACTATTCAGGCCTTTGACAACTGCAGCCTGATCGATGAGATCGTGCTGGTACACCAGGAAGGCGACCTTACATTCTGCAGGGAGAACATAATCGATCCATATTCATTTGAAAAAGACATCCACTGCGTTGCCGGGGGTGCCCACCGGCAGGTATCGGTCCTGAACGGGCTTATGGCAGTAAAAGCCCTGGAGGGCTGCAGGCCTGAGGCATGCTTTGTCCTGATTCATGACGGGGTAAGACCCTTTGTGACCCGGCAGATGATTCACATGGGTTTGCAGGCGGCCCGGGAAACAGGCGCAGCCATACCTGTGATCCCGGTTTACGATACTCTCAAGAAACAGGAGACATCGTCCGGTCTTCTTGTAACTGAAGACCGCCAAAAATATTTTCTTGTTCAGACTCCCCAGGTATTCAGGCTGGATCTTATCCTGGAGGCATTTGATCATGCAGTTGAAAACAGTATTGTCGCCACAGACGAGTCTGGACTGATGGAAAAGGTCCAGCAGCCAGTAAAACCGTTTGACGGCGACAGCTTCAATATCAAGGTGACCACACGTCAGGATCTGCTTCTGGCCGAAGCCTTGCAGCAAATTTTTCATAAACGCCAGACCTGAACATGGAATGCGCTTGAAGCCCTTGTCTTTATACAAGGTCTTTCAATGGTTGCCTGCTGCGGCCTTAACCGGACTGGGCCCGGATAAGGGTTTCAAATGCCAGAATATCGTCCTGTGTCGTGTCGAAACTGGTCATTAACCTGACCTTGGAAAGGGTGGCATCCCAGGTGTAAAAAAAGGTTTCCTGCTGCAGCCTGCTCACAATGCCAGGAGGGATAATGGCGAAAACAGCGTTTGTCTGCACTTTTCCCTGGATGTCAACACAGGGGATATCCTTTATACGATCGTAAAGAAACCTGGCCATCCGGTTCGCATGCTGTGCGTTTTCAAGCCACAGTTCATTTGACAGCAGGGCTTCAAACTGTGCGGCGATAAATCGCATCTTGGAGCCCAGCTGCATGCTCTGCTTCCTGATGTATTTAGCATGCCGTGCCATTTCGGGGTTGAAAAAAACGACCGCTTCTCCGAACATGGCCCCGTTTTTTGTACCGCCAAAGGACAGGATATCCACTCCCATATCCCGGGTAATGGCTTTCAGGTCCTTGTCCATGGCTGCTGCTGCATTGGAAATCCTGGCACCGTCCATGTGAAGTGTCATTTTGTTGTTTTTGGCAAAATCCGAGATGACCCGGATTTCTTCACATGTATAGATTTCACCGAGTTCCGTGGGCTGGGTGATGGAAATGACAGCGGGTTGATTGTGGTGTTCAAAACCGATATGGTGCAAAAGCGGCTCCATTTGGGGTACCGTGATTTTGCCGCCATCGGATGACGGGAGTGCAAACAGTTTGCATCCAATGAATTTTTCAGGGGCCCCGCATTCATCCACGTTGATATGGGCGCAGTCCGAGCAGATAACGGCCTGGAAAGAAGATGTGACGCTGGCCAGGGACAGGACATTGGCCGCAGTGCCGTTAAATGTAAAAAATACGGTGGTGCCTGGCCCGAAAACATCACAAAATTTTTGCTCAGCCCTTTGTGTGTAGATGTCCTCGCCGTATGGGGGGGTGTGATCTGTATTGACATCCATCATGGCTTTCATGATATCCGGATGTACGCCTGATATATTGTCGCTTGCAAATCCTTTCATTGTCCTCCTGCAAAGGCTTTATAATGATAGAAGGTCCTGTACCAGACGGCCTGCTTCGTTTTGTTTAAGATACAGGATCCCCTGTTCAGGTCCGGTATTAGAATATGCGAGGCATGTTTTGTCAAGAAGTTTGTTATTGACTTTGCCCGGGGTTTTTGCATAATGGGGTCATATATTCGTTTCGTTGTTCTTAACCTGGAGGGAGTGTAATGGCGGATAAACCGACGATAAAGATAGGTTACATGAAAATCACCGATCACCTGATACTGGGTGTAACGGACCTGAAGCTTAAAAAAGGGATGGAGACATTTGAACATTGTGCATTACAGCCCGTGGTCAAAAACGGATGGAATGAAGTCGCCGATGCCCTTGCCACCAAAGCAATTGACGGTGCCTTGATTCTCGCCCCTACCGCCATGGATCTTTTCAAGTCCGGGGTTGATTTGAAACTGCTGCTGTTTGCCCATAAGTCCGGCAGCATCCTGGTTAAAAACAAAAAAGCCAATATTGAAAAAATTGAAGACTTTGCCGGGAAAACCGTCTTGATTCCATACCAGCTGTCCATTCATAACATGCTTTTTCACAAGCTCTTGTCCGAAAAAGGATTGCGGCCCGGCAGGACGACCGATCCCAATGTGGATGTTCCACTTGAAGTGGTGGCGCCCTTCCAGATGCCGGAAGCCATGGAATATGACGAGGAAGGGGAGATCGGGGGGTTCATCGTTGCCGAACCGTTTGGTTCCCAGGTGATCGCCAGGGGTCACGGTGAAGAATTTTACCTGTCCAAGGAACTGTGGCCTGGTCACCCATGTTGTGTCTTTGTCATGAGAAATGAAATTGTTGAACAGAATCCCGAAGGGATACAGGAAATTGTCACAAGTTTCGTCCGGTCCGGTCTTGCTATCGAAGACCAGCCTGATCCTGCCTCTGTCATAGGTGCCGATTTTTTAACCCAGGACAAGGCAGTGATACAAAAGGTCCTGACGGATCCGCCGGACCGTATTACGACCAATGAACTGTTCCCGGTTATAGAAGATCTTGATATCATCCAGAAATACATGATGGATGAGATGAAAATCATGACAAGTCTTATTGACCTGGATAAATTCGTGGATACACAGTTTGCTTCAAAAGCCGGGGCCAAGTAAGGGCCGGGCAGGAGTCGGCGTGCCGGGTTTCACATGGCGGCCTCTATAAACTGATAGATTTGAGAAATGGCCTTTTCGCTCCACTTATCCTTACCTGAAAGGGTCTGGATCCCCTGATCGTTAAACTGGCGGGTTGTTTTTTCCACACTGTACCCGTTCTGCTTGAGTGTGACAATTATATTGATAACAGCTTTTTTATAGGCTGCCAGATCCTCCTGGGGGCTGATGTCCGGACGGGTGATGGGAATATATTCCCGGTCCTCATCCTTTTGGTCCTCTGATTCAGGTTCCAAGTCATCGGGTTCCAAGTCAACTGGTTCAATATCAGAGCCAAGCAGCAGGGATAAATCATCCATGGGCGGCTTTGATTCTGTTGGCGCATCGTCTCCGTGATCATCGATCAACATTGAAAGATCGTCCATTTCAACCGGCCCGGCGCTGTCGTTATCCTGTAAGGGCATGTCCTCGTTTCCATCATCAGCATCGATCAAAAGGGATAAATCATCAAGCGGCCCAGGTTTTTGATTTTCTGTATCATCGACAAGCAGTGAAAGGTCGTCTATATCATCGTGGTTGAAAAACTGGTCTGAAAGGTCATCGGTATCGCTGCTGTCCGGATCGAATACATCCGGCTTGATCAAATCTGAAAGTACATCTGAATCCTGTCGTTCATTTTTAGGTTCATCTATCAAGTCTGCAAGACCGTCTAAGTCATCAAGTGCATTATCATCGTCCATTCCGGGGTCACCGTTGTGGGAAAGCACCCTGGATTCGAAAAAAGCATCTTCCAGTCCATCATCGCTGATTTCATCGGAAGCGATGGCAGCTGCAGCCTCGCCGGCTAGTTGCCGCGTAGTGGCATCGTTACGGGAATGGGTCATTTCCTGGAGCGCGGCAGCGATATTGTTCATGGCCACGGCCTTGTTCTCCTCGGCCAGCGCTCTTTTTTCTATGGCCACGGCTTTCCGTTCTTCGGCTGCAGCCCGTTTTTCATGCGCACTGGCAATACGTTCCTGCTGGGTATTGATCTGGGAGATCAACGAGGTGATCAGTTCCAGGCTGTCCGGGCTGAAATGGACTCCGGTACGGGGCTCATGCGCCTTTGTTGAAGCAGGAGGGGCGACAGGCGCATCCCCGGCTTCAAGTGCGGATGCTATCTGTGTAGGCAGCATACCGTCTGCAAGCTGCTCCTGTATGGAAAGCAGGGTGGTGACAACAGAAGGATCATAGTATGCAAGACCGTTTTGAATGGTATGGGGCAGCCATTTGTCAAACCTTTTTAAAATGAATTTAACAGTGGCCCTGCCGGCATTCGTTTCCCTTTGGATGTCAGCTATGGATAAAGCGTTTTCAGTGGTCATGTTCACCTCATCTGGCATGTGCGGTCATGATACAAACCTGGTTACAGGCTCCTTTCTGCCGGTTATTGTCTGAAACCGTTCTGTTGAATACCCAAGGGCTATGACCGCATAGATACGTTCCGAGTCAGGAATATTCATTTTTTTCTGGATAGACCGGTCCCGGGACATGGCCGTTACGGCAAATCCTATAAGGCAGCTTCCAAGTCCCATGGCATGGGCGGCAAGCAGGATATTTCCGGTTGCCAGCATTGCATCTTCTGCCGGGCAGCTTGCCTCGATCCCGGATCCGACTATGATTGCGGCAGGGGCCCCATGGAAAAGACGGTCGATGTTATGGTTTTCCAGGTCTGAAATAGCCTCGTGAACCGATTCATAATAATTTTTATAGTAATAATCCAGCTGTGTTTTACCAACCAGTTTCAACGCGATCCTCAAAAGGGTGTTTTCTGCGGTGTGGTTGAGCCGTTTGTAAAACTGCTTGATTTTATGCCCTAAAGATTCAACACTTTTCCGGTTTTCAAGGCAGGTAAAGGTCCACTGCTGGGAATTTGTGCCCGAAGGTGCCAGGGTGCCGATTTTGACCAGGTCCAGCAGGATGCTTCTTTCAACCTGCACTTTACTGAAGTTCCGGCAGGACCGTCGAGATGCCATCAACCTGGCGAGGTTTGCAGGGTCATACTTTCCGGGTGCAAGCCAGCGCGGATCCATTTCAAAGGAGTTAAATTTCAAGGATTCTGGTGAAATATCCCTGACAGTGACGGCCGAAACCGGGCAGGCAGCCACGCAATGTCCGCAGGACAGGCAACTGTCCCCTGTCACCCGGGCCCGGTCATTTTCAAGAATAATGGTTCCTGACGGGCACACGGGTATGCATAAAGCGCAGCCGGTACATTTTTCAGGGTCAATCCGGGTGGTCACAGTTCGGTCGATCATGATTTCTGTGTCCTGTAAAGCGTTGTGGAATTAATCATATTGTATCAATAGCACAAAAATCATGGGACAAAAAGTATAATACGAGATTTTAGCAACATTTGTTTGACAGGGTTTTTCAGCGTTGATATACTTAATTTAAGGTCAATCAAAAATCTTTATTTTCAGGCAATTGCCGCCAGTTCATCAATCCGGAAACTGGCCGGAAACTGGCCACTCGATTAAAACTTGAACAATGATCCATCACGGTTTTTAATGCATTGTCAATGCAGTTCAATTCACAGGCAGCACAAGAGCTCCCCCCTGCTGCCTTGAAGGAGGGAAAAATGGCCGGGAAAACAGATCCCAGATCGCTGCTGTATCACATCGATGCCGTTAAAAAAGGCAAGCGGGTTTTTGAGGATGCTTTTCAAAGTGTGTCCAGGATGATCCTCGATGCCGGGCTCAGCAAAATTACCGTCAAGGGGAAAACCACCTACCAGTTCGATCTTTTCAGCCAGGGCAAAAAACATCTCATCGGAATGTATGATGAAATAAACAGTTTTGTCTCTTTTGTCAAAGATGCGTCGGAAGGCGGTTCATCAAGGGAAATGGCTTTTGTCCTTGTCGGCGAACCCGGTAATGGAAAAACATTTTTTGTAGAGTACCTGTGCGCACGGTACCGTGATTTTCTATTGGTGCCCAAAAACAGAAAATACACTTTCCGGTTCAACAATCTCGATGCGCTCGGCGGGTTTGGAAAAATCACCACTATTGAATCCCAGACCTACGAGGACCCCATGGTGCTGGCAATGGGCCTTTGTGAAACCAGGGAAAAATCATATGATTTTTTGTCAAAAAAATTCAAATTCACAGCATCCCAGATGGAAGATATCAATGACAAATACCGTCCACTGGGTGCCTGTTCCGCTTATATCCTGGACCTGATAAGGCAGCACACGGATAATGATATCGTAAAAATGCTTTCATTCATCGAAATCGTCCCTGTTCCGTTGATTGAAAGCCTTGGCACCATAACTGGCAAGTATCCTGCTAAAGACAAGATCACTTCTTCGGCAGTGGACCTTCTTGGCGAAGAATCCATACAGCGGCTGCTGCATATATCGGATACAAACAATCCTTACCGGTTTGATCTCAGGCGCGGGGCCCTTGCAAGAGTTGCCGGTGGCGGCATCCATTTCAGTGATGAAATGTTTAAAAACAAAAAAGACCTTGTACAGGTCTACCTGGGAGTGATCCAGAACCGGATGATCGAGCTGGACGGGTTTAAATGGCCCATAGATACATTGATCATCGCCACGAGCAACAACTCGGAGTTTGACACCTTTCTTGCCGAACGGGAAGAGGCACCGATTATAGACCGTTGCAGAATCTGTCATGTGGCCCACAATACAGACTACAAGATTCAGCAGGCCCTTACAACCTATGCAATCGGAACTGACGTCAAGCGTACCTTCGATCTTCAGACTCTCCACCAGGACCCGAACTTGAATTATGCCGCCTCCGTGGGAGTCGTGCTGACACGGCTGCCCCGGTCTGAAAAGCTGACACCGGTTGAGACCATGAAACTTGCCGCTGGAGAGGTGGCGGGTGAAAAAAGCCTGAAAACCCTTGCCGAACTCATCGATACGTTGAACCAGGAAACCGATATTACCAAGCGATTCGGCCAGAAAGGCCTGGGACAAAGAAACCTGGGGCGGGCGGTTCAGCTGCTTCTGGAAAGCTCTGAAACCAACGAAGGCAGGTGCATGTTCGCCCTGGATATTTTAAACTGCCTTGAAACCATAGTCCTGGATTATGTGCATGATCCCTCGGACCGGGCCAAGTACAAAGAAGATTTGAAAACCGCCAGGGGGCTTTACAGGGAGAGGATCATGACGGAAATGTTCAACGCCTATATGGATGAACCCCTTGCCATCAAAAAGGATGTCATGAACTATGTCAACATGATCATCGGGGTGGACGCGGACCAGCTGGGCCCGGACATGATGTGGAAGTACAAGGATCCACAGTCCGGTGAGCTCAAGGCATTGAAGATAGACGAGCGCTACATAAAGAACGTGGAGGACCGTCTCGGCCTTAAAACAGATGAGCAGCGGCTCTCTTTCAGGAATTCCATCCGCAAGATTTACGGACAGAAGCTGTCAGTGGATACCAATTATGATTTTATGGATAACCTCGAGCTTGTCAAGGCAGTGACCGACGTGAGACTGAAATCCGATATCGCAGGGGCCGGCAGCCTGATCGGTGCACTGGCCAACCGGACCAACGAAGAAAACCAGCGGCTGTATGACCGGATGATCTCCACTATGATCGACAAGCTCGGGTATTGTACCACCTGTGCCCAGAAAACCATTGAATACTTCTGCACCCAGGAGGATGACAATTAAATGGTGACACTGGATGAACTGCTTGAACGGGACAAAAAGCGTGAAGAAGACGGATTCAAGAAAAAGATCCGTATCGGCAGGATTGTAAAACCCGGCCGGGGTAGGAAAGACAGGGTCATTGTCGTACCCACCACGGTTGAAGAAAAATTCGTCCACGACGAGATCAGGACAGATCCCGATGAAAGCGAGGGGGAACCCACCGGCGGAACCGGAGAAGGTCAAGAGGGAGATGTCATCGGGGAACAGCCGGTACGGCCTGATGAAGAGGGTGAAGGCCAGGGTGAAGGTCCTGGTGAAGGCCCCGGTGAAGGCGAGGGCGGGGAGCATGAATTCGAGGCCAATGCCTATGAGTTGGGCCGCGCTCTGTCCCAGGATTTCGAACTGCCGAACCTGACCGATAAGGGAAAAAAGAGAACACTTGTACGTTATGTATATGACCTTACAGACAGGAATCAGGGTGTAGGGCAGTTTCTGGACAAAAAGGCCACGTTAAAGCAGATTGTCCAGACCAATATCGCGCTTGGAAACATTCCGGATGCCGGTGATATCGACCCTACCAGCTTTATTGTGTCTCCAAGGGATCTGGTCTACCGGATACTGTCACGGGAAAAGGACTTCGAGTCCCAGGCCCTGGTGTTTTTTTTAAGGGATTATTCAGGATCCATGGGCGGCAAAACCACCCAGGTCGTTGTCTCCCAGCATGTGATGCTCTATTCATGGCTGCTGTACCAATATGAAAAACAGGTCGAAACCCGGTTTATCCTCCATGATACCCAGGCCAGGGAAGTTGCGGATTTCTATAAATATCATTCCTACAAAGTGGCCGGGGGAACCCGGGTGGCATCGGCTTACAAGCTTGTAAACCAGATTGTGGAAAACGAGAACCTTAACCGGGACTACAATATTTACATTTTCCATGGCACTGACGGCGACGACTGGGAAAATGACGGAAAAGAAGCGCTTGCAGAGCTTGAAAAAATGATGACCTATGTGTCAAGAATCGGAATTTCCATTGTGGAGCACAGCTACAGCTCAAAAAATAAAACCCAGGTGGATGAGTATGTCACTGCATCCGGCCTTCTTAAAAAACATGAAAGCCTGATCAAGATGGATGTCATGGGTGAGGATGCAGATGACTCCCGTATAATCAAGGGAATCAAAACCCTGATTTCCTGATTGTTCCAAAAAGGTTTTAAAAAGAGGAATATATGGAGCTTATCAGTCAGCATGCCAAAGGCATCATGGAAGAATGCAAGGTCAGGGCACGGGATGCAGGCTTGCGCTTTGACGATGAGACCCTCGAATATATCGTGACCAACCGGGACATGATCGAACTGAGTCCCAAGCTCATGATCCCGACCCTTTATGACTACTGGGTACAGGATGTCCGGGTACTGTCAGGAAAAGGTATGTATGAACTGTATCCCTCCAATCCCTATGAAACGGTTATTAATACGCGGCCCGCTATTTCCTTTTATAACGACAACAACCCGGACTGGCTCAATGTCATGATTTTTTATCATGTGCTGGGCCATATCGATTTTTTTCAGAACAATCTTTACTACAGGCATACCTGGGGTATAGACCTCACAGGCCAGGCACTTTCCGACAAACGCATGATTTCTTCCTTCAGGGCACAAAAAGGACGGTGGGTGGATTATGTGATTGAATTTTCAAGGGGAATAGACAATATCATAGCCTATCACAGGGAGATACACCAGGAAGTGCTGCCCTTTGAACGAAAAAAAAAGACCCGGGTTGATTTTTATTTTGACACCTTTCTGCAGCAGAAAAAAAAGGTCTCTCACAGCGTGTATCTCAATGAAATCGAGCGCTACAACGCCAGTCAGAAAGCCGGTGGTGATACAGATGAATTTTTCAAGGAGGTTGTTCAGCAGTATCCTGAATTTGAAGATGTGTTCAAAAAGGAAAAGAAAACAAAAAGAGGCAGTAAACTGGACGTGATGGAGTATATCATGGTGCACTCTCCTTTTTTAAAAGAGGATGAAAACCAGTGGATAAAAACTGTCATGCAGATTGTCAGGAACACCTCTATGTATTTTCAGCCCCAGCTTCGCACCAAAATCATGAACGAGGGATGGGCCAGTTTCTGGCATGAATACCTTTTTATGAACGATGACCGGATCAACGGTCACGAGACCGATTTTGCAAAGGTCAATGCCGGGGTCACCGCAATGCCCAAGGTGGGATTGAACCCTTACGCTCTCGGGCTGCGACTGTTCTCCCATATTCTTGAAAAAGAGGACAAAGGGCGCTATTCCCATGAATACAGCCTGCTGAAGGATGAAGTTAAGAAAAAAGTGTTTGATCTTGACAAAAATACCGGAATGGACAAAATTTTTGAAATCAGGGAAAATTACTGTGATTTCACCTTTGTCAACCAGTTCATTGACCAGGAGTTCGTGAACGCCCATAACCTGTTCGTGGCCGGAAAAAGACTTAACCCGTCACGGATGACATGGGAGTATTATATTAAGTCAAAACAGGCCTCGGATTATCTGGAAATGATTGTCAGCACCCTTTATCATCCGCCGGTGATCACCGTTGATACTCAAAAAAGCCTGAAAGGGATTTTATATCTTGTCCATAAATTTGAAAACAAACCCCTGAAAGCTGATTTCATTGAAAACACCATGGTCGGTATAGAGTATCTTTGGGGTGGAACTGTAAAACTCGAAACTCATGAACCTGTGCAAAAAGCAATGGTAGCCCAGGATTCCGTTAATTTATGGACCTCTGTACCCCATGTGCCGTCTGAAAAAATGCCGCATGATATTCAGTGGAAGAAAGTCCTTTACGTGATTGAAAACCGGAAATTACACAAACGGGAGATATAATGTGTCAATAACATCCGACGACACGTCAGCCAATGAGACATTTGACCTGCTGGACCGCAACATCACGGACTATCAGAGGCTCAAGCCGGTTTCCTTTGAAGTGTTTTTGACACTTTTGAAGGACAAGCCCTCGCAGGTGCTGCGCAATGTTTTCCAGGCCTTTCATGACATGATTAAAAGTCATGTGGAAGGTTCCGAGAACGATATCACCGAAACCATCGATAACCAGGGGTTTACCCGGTATGACTGCACACGGCTGTTTGTCGAGGGATCGGAGAATCCTTATTTTACTGATATGCTTTTTGGTAACCGCTTTATGAAGGAAATGGAACGGCTGCGCCACGGTGCGCAGCAGAACCGGATTTATATTTTTTTCGGCCCCCATGGATGCGGGAAAAGCACTTTTTTAAACAACCTGCTGGCCAAGTTTGAAAAATATTCCAACACACAGGAGGGACGCAGGTATGAAATCGTCTGGCGGCTCGATGTCGAAAAACTGAAAAAAACAGACAGTACCTTCAACCTCGAGGCGTTTGAAAGCGCTATTCACTTTGGCGGCTTTCCCGAACAACCGGCTGAACCGCATTTCCCCCGGCCGGTCATAGACAGTTGCCTGGAAACCGGATTCCTGGAAATTCCCTGTATCAGCCATGACAATCCATTTCTCATGATTCCAAAGGAACAGCGGCGCCTGGTTCTCGATGAGCTGATCAAAAACGATAAGTTCAAATGGCGACTGTTTACGGAAAAAGAATATGAATGGGTTTTCACCGAAGATCCCTGTACCATCTGCACTTCCATTTACCAGGCATTGATGGAGCGCCTGGAAGGCGGGCCCAGGGAGGTTTTGAACATGCTGTACGCAAGGCCTTACTATTTCAACCGGCGCATGGGCAATGGAATTAGCGTTTTCAATCCCGGTGACAAGCCATTGAGGCAGAATGTCTTTTACAACCAGATGCTCCAGAACCGGATCAATGTCCTGTTTCAGGACAGCAATTTGATTCAGTACATATATTCACGGTTTGCCAAAATCAACAACGGCATCTATGCGCTGATGGATATAAAGTCCCATAATGTCGAACGTATGGTGGAACTTCACAATATAATCAGTGAAGGTCTTCACAAGGTAGAAGACATAGAGGAGAGGGTGGATGCACTTTTCTTCGCGCTGATGAACCCTGAAGACAAAAAAAGTCTCAGGGATTTTCCGTCATTTGCCGACCGGATTCAGTATATCGATATCCCCTATGTGCTGGATATCAACACAGAGGTAAAAATATACATAAATATTTTCGGCAAACACATCCATGGAAGTTTTCTGCCCATGGTCCTTGAAAATTTTGCCCGCATCATCATTGCCTCGAGACTGGGAAAAGAATCCTTTGCCATGAAACAATGGATAAAAGAGCCTGGTAAATACCGCCACTACTGTGATGAAAAACTGCTTTTGCTTAAAATGGAAATTTTTTCAGGCGCCATCCCAAAATGGCTGGATGATGAAGACATCAAAGCTCTTGATGCCAAGATGCTCAAAAAGATCATAGCTGAATCTGAAACAGATGGGATGCAGGGTTTTTCAGGACGCGATTCCATAAAACTTTTTGACCAGTTTTACTCCAAATATGCCAGAGAAGACCGCCTGATTACCATGTCTGACCTGTGCCTGTTCTTTAACAAGCTTGAAAATGCGGTTACAAAAATGCTGCCCGAAAAATTTCTCGTTTCTCTTTTGACCATGTATGAATACTCGGTGCTGCAGCAGGTCAAGGAATCCTTGTATTACTACAACGAAGAACAGATTTCAAAAGATATCATGCATTATATTTCCGCGGTGAACTTTGAAGACAACGCCACGGCAAACTGCATTTTTACAAAGGAACCTTTGCATGTCACCAAAGCCTTTCTCGAGAGCATTGAAAACCGTATGGTGTCGGACAATATAGACGAGAAAAGACGAACTGAATTGAGAAATGACGTGCTCAAGGAATATACGACCCGGGCGCTGTCCCAGGAAATAATGATAGAAAACAAGCCCATAACCCAAACCAGGTTGTTTCAATCCCTGTATGACCGTTATGTTCATAACCTTAAAAAACAGGTTCTTGAACCCTTTATCCACAATACCAATTTCCGGCAGGCCATCAAGGATTTTGATACCGATGATTTCAAGTCCCATGACAAGCGGATTAAAAAGGATGTGACATTCCTGATCAACAATCTTTCCAAAAAGTTCGGTTATACCCTTCAAGGGGCCAATGAGGTCTGCATTTACGTAATCGATAACGACCTGGCCAGAAAATTTAAATAGGGCCTGCGTTGTTTTATGGCTTGATTCTTTTTCAAACTTCCTTTACATCATGTGCCAGCGTTAAGAACCCGGGCTTTTTTTTCGATTATTTTTTACCGTCAAATCATGATACCTGAACTGTACAACAAGATAAAGACCTCCCGAACCCTTACTGTCAGCGGCATGTCCCGTATGTCTGAAAAGGCTTTTCTGGCAGCCGGCCTGTTTTCAAGGCATGATGATACAATGGTTGCAGTATTTTCTGACCAGAAGCAGGCCGACCGCTTTATGGACGAGTTGCTGTTTTTTCTGCCCGGTCATACCGAAAGCATCATTTTTTTCCCGGGATACAATATATTACCTTTTAAATCCCTTTCCTATCACAAGGAAACCACGGCAATGCGGATCGATGCATTGTCAAGGATCGTACAGAATCCATCTTCAAAACGTTTCGTGGTAACCTGCATCCAGCCGATGCTTCAGAAGGTCATCCCGAAATCCAGGCTCACAGAATGCATGGAGCTTGTCCTTGACAACGAGGAGATTGACAGGGATGCACTGGTTCAGTTCCTGGAAGCAACCGGTTATTCCCATACTTCACTGGTGGAAGAGCCTGGGGAGTATGCTGTCAGGGGGGCTATTCTCGATATTTTCTCCCCTGGGAGCCCCCATCCGGTGCGGCTTGATTTTTTTGGAGACCTGGTTGAATCCTTACGTTTTTTCTCTCCGGTTACCCAGCGAGGAATCAAGCATATTGCAGAAACCGTGATTATTCCTGCCAGCGAAGCTGTCATTCAAAAAGAATTTATTCCGCATATTCTTTCACGGCTGAGGCAGGCCGGCCGCGAAGCAGGCGTGCCTTCAGACCAGATGCATGAGTTTGTACTGGCTGTCCGGGAGCAGGGCAGGTTTCCCGGCATGGAAAGCATGCTGCCCATTGTATATGACTCCCCGGATGCTTTTGTGGATTACCTGCCGCAAAACACTTTTTTCATGGTGGATGAACCGGCGAGGGTAAATGAAAGTGCAGCGGATTTTACAGCGGCAGCAAAGTTGAATTACGAGACTGCCAAATCGGAAAACAGGCTTTGTATTCCTCCGGACAGCATGCTTTGTCAGTACGATGCAATAAAGGCCTGCATGGGCCGGCACACAGTTTTATCGCTCTGCCAGGTCAACGTGGCGGTTCCAGGGGACCTTGATCCGGCTTGTGTAATTGAATACACGGGCTCTGACAACAGCCTTTTGTCTGAACAGCTCAAGCGGCAGGGGCGCACGGAAAAGCTTCTCGGGCCGCTGGTAGAATGGCTGGAGGACAAG
>CAYNHL010000072.1:15744-19101 GCA_964397015.1 uncultured Desulfobacterales bacterium
GCAGGGGCGCACGGAAAAGCTTCTCGGGCCGCTGGTAGAATGGCTGGAGGACAAGATCGAGAAGAAAATGGCCGTACTCTTTGTCGTCAGCCAGGAAGTCCAGGCCAGGCGGCTGGTATCTTTGCTGCAGCCATACGGTGTCGAACCGGTTTACTGCCGTCATTTTTCAATTGAGACCCGTTTGTCACCCGGGGTGTACTATACAAGCGGAAATATTGCCCATGGTTTTGTCTGCCCGGATCGGCACCTTGCAGTGGTCACGGAAAAGGATATTTTTCAGCTGGGTAAAGTGACTCGGCGGTCCGGCAGGCGGCATGAGATCAAAAACAGGTTTATCACTCCCGAAGAATTGAAAAACAATGATATCATAGTTCATGCCCAGCACGGGATAGGCCGTTACGAAGGGCTGGTGACACTGACCATCGACAACATGGCACAGGATTTTATCCTGCTGGTTTATCAGGACGATGACAAGCTTTACCTGCCGGTTGACCGGATGGAAATGATCGGCAAATATATCGGGGTCGAAGGTTATACTCCTGTTCTCGATAAAATCGGCTCCAAATCATGGATCAATTCCAAGAAAAAGGCCAGAGAGGAGGTTGAAAAGCTTGCGGCCGATCTGCTCGAACTGTATGCAAGGCGAAGGGCCAATAAAGGCTTTTCATTCAGCCCGCCGGATACCTTTTTCAACGAATTTGAAGCCGCCTTCCCCTATACGGAAACACGCGACCAGCTCAAGGCCATCGATCATGTGCTCGAAGACATGGCATCCCCCCGGCCCATGGACCGCCTTATCTGCGGTGACGTGGGGTACGGCAAAACCGAAGTTGCCCTTCGGGCCGCTTTTAAGGCGGTATGTGACGGGCAGCAGGTTGCGGTGGTCGTGCCGACCACGATCCTGGCCGAACAGCATGCCTCCACTTTTAAAGAGCGGCTGGCCGGTTATCCCGTGACGGTGGAATGCCTGTCAAGGTTCCGGACCCGCAAGGAACAGGACCGTATCATAAAGCGTATCACCGGGGGGCAGGCGGACATTGTTATCGGCACCCACCGGCTGCTTCAAAAAGATATTCATTTTCGTTCCCTTGGCCTGCTCATCATTGACGAAGAGCAAAGATTCGGTGTCCAGCACAAGGAAAGGCTCAAGAAAAAACGCAGCACTGTCGATGTCCTCGCCCTGACGGCAACACCCATTCCAAGGACACTGCACATGTCTCTGACCGGCATGAGGGATATAAGCGTGATTTCCACACCGCCCGAGGACCGCCAGGCAATCGTATCCTATATTTCTACATATGATGATGCAATAGTGGCGGATGCGGTAAGAAAGGAAATGGCCCGCAGCGGACAGGTCTTTTTTGTCCATAATCATATCAAGTCGATTTCCGGTATGTCCCGGCATCTAAAGAAACTGGTCCCCGAGGCCAGGATAGAAATAGCTCACGGCAGGCTGGCTGAAAACGAACTTGAAAAGGTCATGCTCGACTTTATCGGCAGGAAAATCGATGTCCTGGTATGTACTACCATCATTGAATCCGGCCTGGATATTCCGGCCGCCAACACCATGATCATCAACCGGGCGGAGAGATTCGGGCTGGCGCAGATCTATCAGCTTAGAGGAAGGATAGGAAGGGGAGACCACCAGGCCTATGCCTATTTGTTTGTTTCTGATGAGGCGGTGCTGACAAAAGATGCAAAAAAAAGGCTGGCCGCCCTTATGGAATACCGGGATCTTGGGTCGGGATTCCAGATCGCGATGAAAGATCTGCAGATCAGGGGCGCCGGCTCCGCTCTCGGAGTATCACAGTCAGGTCATATTGCCGCTGTCGGGTATGACATGTTTTTGAAACTTCTGGATCATGCGGTAAAGGACATGAAAGGCGAAAGTGTCGAGGAACCTCTTGACCCGGAAATCAATGTTGCCATGTCCTGCTTTCTGGGACAGGATTATATCGAGTCCGTGGAACAGCGGCTGACGATTTACAGAAGACTGTCCCAGGTATCACAGATCTCCCAGATAAGCGATATGCAAAAAGAGCTCGAGGACAGGTTCGGTCCTCTGCCCAAAGAAGCCCAGAACATGCTTTTGAAAATCATGCTAAGGGTCTGCGCCATAAATGCGGGGGTCAAAAGGCTGGATGTGACAACCAATAGTGCCACCATTTCATTTTCCAGTGACAGCAAAAACCAGGTGGTTCATCACCTGGACAGTTTGTCAAAATTGAAGGTGGATTATAAAGCAGTTACCCGCGATACCATAAAAATAAACCTGGGGAGCAAACGCGGTAAAATTACAAGGACTCTTCTCGACATCCGGCGGATTTTAAAGCATCTGGCACAGGGCAGGCTGGAAGATTCCGGAAAATCATGATACAAGCAAGCTGCCATGATGTATTTTGGCCGATATGTCATCTGTCTTCCCTGAATTTCGAGGCATGCAGGTCGAGTTCACGGATTATGGCCAGAGTGTTTTTGCCCGGCCTGCCGTCTTTGATAATTTTTTCGTCGACCCGGGTGACCGGGAGAACACCCTTGTTGGTGCCGGAGATAAATATCTCGTCAGCCGACAGAAGCTGATCCAGATGAATGGGACCCAGCTGTATATCAAACATTTTTTTGGCCAGTTCCAGGATGGCCTGCCGGGTTATTCCTTTCAAGATTCCTTCGTCAGGCGTTCGCAGTTTCTGGTCGATAAAGGCGAACAGGTTGCTTGTGGTTCCTTCTGACACATGACCGTTCCGGTTGACATAAAGGGCTTCGACAGCCTGTTCTTTGTGGGCCTGTGTCAATGCCATGGCCGCCGACAGGTAGGAGATGCTCTTGGCGTCGGGAAAATCCCGCTCCTGCCTGATAGTTATAACCTTGACGCCTGTTTCATACCATTCATCCGGGCATTTTTTCAACGGGTTGATCAAAACGATCAGCCTGGGGTTGTGCTGGAAGGTCAAGAAATCGGTACTGGACCCGCCTGTAATCACGATACGGATATTTGCCTCGTCAATGTCATTGTTGCGATCGAGGGTTTCCAGCACAATGGATTCAATCTCTTCCTGCTGCCAGGGAATGGTCAATCCGATCTGCCGTGCCGACTCTACAAGGCGCTTGATATGTTCCTTGAAAAAATAGGGCCGTCCCCTGAAGGTGCGGATCAGGTCAAAAACACCGAGCCCCCTCAATATCGCCAGGTCATCCACCGGGATGACCGCATGTTCTTTTGGTACAAATTTACCGTCCACGTAATATATTGTCACCTTAACTGTCTCCGACTGTCAGTGAGGTTGAAAAATTAACATGTCTATAGTACTAATAATCATACATTACAAGGGTGTTGAAATCGACAGCAAAAAATTGATT
>CAYNHL010000073.1:0-2179 GCA_964397015.1 uncultured Desulfobacterales bacterium
CAAACCGAATGGTTTCAACACCCTTATTACAACCTGATAAATGCAATGTTGAAAAAATGGAATTGATAAACGGATTACAATACAATTTAAAGGGTCTTGCTCTCGGGTTGCGTACACCCAGGTTACTGATGCTCGGGTTGCTGCGTTTTGTCCTTGTCCTGATCCTGGTGATCCTGGCTTCAGGACTTATTATCTACCGGCAGGAAGAAATTCTATCCATTTTATGGACCCTTCCTGAAAACAAGTGGCTGGTTTATGTCTGGCATGCCGTTTCCTGGATTTTGTCCCTGGTACTGGCCGGTATTGCAGCCATTTTGTCGTACATTCTGGCACAGGTTCTCTTTGGTGTGTTTATCATGGATTACATGTCAAAGATCACTGAGAAAATTATCAGCGGCAATGTCACCGAAAATCCAGCCTCTTTTTTACATACATTGTGGTACCTGATCAAACAGGAAATTCCCAGGGCTCTTATTCCGGTTCTGGTATCCATGGCGGTCATCACGGCAGGTTTTTTTACGCCTCTGGGCCCTTTGATCCTGTTGGTTTCATCACTATCCGCCGTGATGTTCCTGGCCTGGGACAACACAGACCTGGTTCCGGCAAGGAGAATGATACCTTTCAATCAAAGGTTTTCGTTTTTAAAGCAGAATATCGGTTTTCATGTCGGGTTTGGGTTGTGGTTTCTGGTTCCGTGGCTCAATATCCTGTTTTTGTCATTTGCACCGGTCGGGGCCACCATGTATTACCTGGACAGATCACACGAGCAGGGTGACCAGAAGCTTCAGGAAACATGAAATGTACATGTTTTACGGCAAACAGGAGTCAGAGACCGTTACCCGGGATTTGTCCGGTTTAAAAAAGGAAGATGAACCTTCTGTTCTGTGTTCCCGGTGCCGTCATGTCATTACAGGAAAAAAACTGCAGATACCTGTTGATGGCGCATGGTCAAGAGCTTTTGCCAACCCCCATGGCATTGTCTATGAAATTGTATTTTTTAAACAGGCAAAAGGGGCTGTCGTAACTTCGCTGCCCTGCGATGAATTCTCCTGGTTTCCAGGATACGCATGGGCCGTATCGGGATGCGGTAATTGCGGTATACACATAGGGTGGCTGTTTACATCGGAAAATGATGCATTTTTTGGATTGATCCTGGACCAATTGATTATTCCATGAAAAAAAACAATTGACTTTTCCATATGATATATAATACAATAAAAACAGTTGATTAAAGCACTTCTGGTATTTTCTGGCTTGTCTTGAAACATACGGTTTGACCGGTTCGTAAAACGATCATTTGCCATTCTCCATCATTTTATTACAAGGAGGGAAAATGACACAAGCAAAAAGTGTTTATGCCAAACGTTCTCCTATTGACAGACGTTCTCCGGTTGACAGACGTATCCTGGATATGGGACCCCGGTATCCTGAACAGGAAAAACGCTGCAGTTTGACCGACCGCAGAAAGGGGTGGGAAGACAGGTACGGGTGGGAAAGAATCAGCAAATGGAGCAGCTCGCCGCGATATTCTGATCAATAACTCAACTTTTGGGTATCATCATTGAAGCCCAAAAGTTGAGTCAATAGTGTTTTTTTTGAAACAGCGCCCGACCCCGATACAGCTAACCAGCGATTTTTCACCGGAATAATCATTGTCTATCCCCTGGATTCATGTTAATAGATTTTCCTGTTACTTGAAAACTAAACATGCTATTTGAATACAGTGAATGGATTCAACCAGAAGGGATGCTATGAAAATTCTTGTTACCGGTGCCGCCGGTTTTATCGGGTTCCACCTCTGCTCGAGGTTGCTGCGGGATGGTCATACAGTCCACGGGATTGACAATTTAAACGATTATTATGACATCAACCTGAAAAAAGCCCGGTTGAGTCTTATCGACTCCCATCCGCAATTTGAGTTTCATCTTCTTGACATCGCCCTCCGGCAGCAGACAGCATCGTTGTTTTCTTCCTGTCAGTTTGACATGGTTGTCAATCTTGCCGCCCAGGCCGGAGTCCGTCACAGTATAGAAAATCCCGCATCCTATGTTGACAGCAATCTTGTAGGGTTCGCCAATATCCTTGAAGGATGCCGCCATTCCGGGGTCAAACATCTGGTCTACGCTTCCAGCAGTTCGGTTTACGGATTGAATACCCGCATGCCGTTTTCAGTGCGGCA
>CAYNHL010000073.1:2189-18925 GCA_964397015.1 uncultured Desulfobacterales bacterium
TGGATCATCCCATAAGCCTTTACGCGGCATCCAAAAAAGCCAACGAGTTGATGGCCCACACCTATTCATACCTTTACCAGCTTCCAACAACCGGGTTGAGGTTCTTTACCGTTTATGGGCCCTGGGGAAGGCCGGACATGGCCCTGTTCCTTTTTACAAAAGCCATTCTGGAAAACAGACCCATCACCATTTTCAATAACGGCGACATGCAGCGGGATTTTACCTACATTGACGATATTGTAGAAGGCATTATCAGGGTAATGGAGCGCATACCACAGGGTGATCCGGACTGGTCGCCTTTGGATCCTTCGCCGTCCTCAAGCTGTGTGCCCTACCGGCTTTACAATATCGGCAACAATCAGCCCGTATCCCTGATGGCCTTTGTCACGGCCATCGAGACCGCACTGGGACAAGAAGCCGTTAAAGAGTTCCTGCCCCTTCAGCCCGGAGATGTCCCGGCAACCTGTGCGGATGTTCAGGATTTGATAACTGATACCGGATTCAAGCCCTCAACTTCGGTTGAACAGGGAATTGCCCGGTTTATTGAATGGTACAGAAAATATTACAAGATCGATTGAGGAGCGTGTATCTCATGCCGGAAGAACATGAAGCAAAAGATTTGAAAATAGCGGTGATCGGACTCGGATATGTAGGACTTCCGCTTGCGGTTCATTTCGGGGCTATTTATCCCACAGTGGGCCTTGATATGAAACAGCAGATCATCGAAAACTGCAGGCAGAAGACAGATCCGACCAGGGAAGTCTCCAGGGCTGAATTTGAAAGGGCAGTCCATTTTAAGCCTACCACCGATCCCTCTTTGACAGGTGATGCGGATTTTATAATTGTTGCGGTGCCCACCCCCATCGACAATGCCCGCCAGCCGGACTTGAGTTATGTCATAAGCGCTTCTGAAACAGCCGGCAGGCACATGAAAAAAGGGGCTGTAATCATTTTCGAGTCCACTGTATATCCAGGAGTCACAGAGGATGTCTGTGTCCCTGTGCTCGAGTCTGTTTCAGGTTATAAATGGAAAACAGACTTTCACGTGGGGTATTCACCTGAACGGATCAACCCCGGAGACAGGGAACATACTCTGACAAAGATCGTCAAGGTGGTTTCCGGTGATGACGGCCCTACCTGTGACAGGATTGCAGGGCTTTACGAATCAATTATAACCGCGGGAGTTTACCGTACAAAGACCATAAGGGAAGCAGAAGCTGCCAAGGTAATTGAAAATACACAAAGAGATTTGAATATTGCCCTGATGAACGAACTTGCCCTGATTTTCGACCGATTCGGTATCGATACCCGCAACGTGCTGGATGCGGCCTGTTCCAAGTGGAACTTTCTGCCGTTTTCCCCGGGTCTTGTCGGAGGGCACTGCATAGGCGTGGATCCCTATTATTTGACATACAAGGCGCAATCCGAAGGCTATCATCCGGAGGTAATCCTTGCCGGCAGGAGGATCAATGACGGGATGGGCCGTTTTGTGGTGGAAAAAACCATCAAGCTGATGATAAACCAGGACATCCATGTCAGGCAGTCCAGTGTTGGGGTGTTGGGCCTGACGTTCAAGGAAAACTGCCCGGATTTGAGAAATACCCGGGTGGTGGATATTATAGAGGAATTAAAATCATACGCTGTAAAAGTTAAGGTGCACGATCCCCTCGCCGATCCGGAAGAGGCGCTGTCCTACTACGGGGTCGAATTGTGCAGCTGGGAAGAGATAAAAGATCTCGATGCCATAATCATCGCCGTGCCCCATGATGAATACAGGGCCAGACCTGTCAAGGATTTCACGGATGCGCTCACTCCTGCTGGATGCATTGTCGATGTAAAGTCCATGCTGGACAGCGACAGCATGGACGGAACCGGCGTTACATACTGGCGCTTATGATTCAAGTGCCCTTGACACGATCTCATAAACATTTTTAGACAGGTTGTCACTGGCAAGGATTGTCTGCAGGGAATGTTTCATGAGCTGCTGCCGTTTGTTATCATACCTTTTCCACAGGTTGAATCCCCCGGCCAGCCTCGAGGCAATCTGGGGGTTTATTTTATCCACCGTCAGTACCTGTTCGGTCAAAAACGCATAACCTCTGCCGTCCGGGCTGTGAAAACGATAGGGGTTGTGCATTACCAGCACACCGATAAGTGAACGGACCTTGTTTGGATTTTTGATGGAAAATGCCGGATGGGCGATCAGTGATGCCACTGTATCAAGGGTGTCCGGCCTGTCTGCCTGGGCCTGGACCGCAAACCACTTGTTCATTACAAGAGGGTTGTTCCGCCATTTTTCATAAAAAGCTTGAATTGCAGCCCGTGTCAGATCTGATTCAATATGGGACAAAATGCTTAAGGCGGCTATCTCGTCCGTCATGTTCCCGGCATTGGTAAACCGTTCATGGATCATGCGGGTGGCCTGTTCTGTTTCAAGGCTGCCGATATAGGAAAGACAGGTGTTTTTAAGGCTTCTGTCGGCCATTGCGCTTCCTGAAAGATCTTTCGGGTCCGACTGTGAACACTTTTCAACCAGTGCTGCAAAATTATCTTTTAACATTGCCGCCAGACTGGTGACAAGAAACTGTCTGGCATGATGGATCGCATCGACATCAATTGTATCGAAATGGTTTTTGATCTCGTTTTCGTCAGGAATGGTGATGGTCCTGGCGATAAAAGCCCTGTCCGTGTCATCCCGGTTCAGCGTGGCTTTGAACGCGTCAGCCAGCAGGCCGGACACCGTCATGGGTGTCTTTTGGTGAATTTGTCCCACCAGTTTTTCGATTTCTCTTTGAAATAAAGTCCTGGCAGCATCGTAGCGATTGAACTCATCTGTATCACGTGCCATGAGAAATGCAAGCTCATCGCCTGTCAGATCGCTTTCAATGATAACTGGTGCGGAAAACTCCCTGAACAGTGACGGTACACAAAAAGAGGGCATCTTGTGAAATACGAACTCTTCCCTCTCTTTTTTAAGATGAAGCACGCTGCCGGCTTCCGGCACCAGGTCTTTTCCTGTTTTATCCAGCAGGCCAAGTTTTACCGGGATGTGAAGTGGTTCCTTGACTTCCTGGTTCCTGTCGGGATGGGTATGCTGTTCAAAGGTCAGTGTCAAGTTTTTTGATGTCGGATCATAAGAACGGTTGATTTTGACTCTGGGTGTGCCGGATTGTGTGTACCAGCGCTTGAACTGCGTAAGGTCGATGCCCGATTCCTCGGCCATTACGGACAAAAAATCCTCGATCGTAACCGCCATGCCGTCAAAGGTTTCAAAGTAACGGTCCATGGCTTTTCTGAAAACCGGCCACCCGAGAATCTGGCATACCATCCGTACCACCTCGGCCCCTTTTTCGTAGACCGTCATGGTATAAAAATTGTTCATTTCTATGTAGGATTCAGGCCTTACCGGATGGGCCATGGGACCGGAATCTTCAGGAAACTGGAAAAACCTTAGCTGCCGGACGTCGGAAATCCGTTTGACCCCCCTGGAATGCATGTCTGCTGAAAACTCCTGGTCCCTGAAAACCGTAAGGCCTTCCTTGAGACTGAGTTGAAACCAGTTTTTCAACGTAACCCTGTTGCCTGACCAGTTGTGAAAATATTCGTGGGCAATGACTGCCTGGATATTGAGAAAATCCTGGTCAGTGGCCGTGTCCGGGTCCGCAAGGACATAGGTGGTGTTGAAAATATTCAGCCCCTTGTTTTCCATGGCGCCGGCATTGAAATCATCAACTGCAACGATCTGGTACAAATCCAGGTCATACTCCCTGCCGAACTTTTCTTCATCCCATTTCATGGCCTGCTTCAAGGATGTCATGGCATGGGCGCACTGGTCAATATTCTCATTTTTTGAAAAAATGTGAAGATCTACAGCCCTGCCTGATTTTGTAACGAACCGGTCCTTGAGGCATGACAGATCGCCTGCTACCAGGGCGAACAGGTAACAGGGTTTTTTAAAGGGATCCTGCCATACGGCATAATGCCGGTTGTTTTCAAGATCACCGCTTTTGACGGGGTTCCCGTTGGACAAAAGCACGGGAAAGGCGGTTTTGTCAGCGATGATAGTACAGCTGTATGTCGACATGATATCAGGGCGGTCCGGGAAGGGCGTAATTTTTCTGAAACCTTCAGCCTCGCACTGTGTGCAGAACATATTGTCGGACATGTACAGTCCTTCAAGGGATGTGTTGTGCAAAGGGTCAATGACAGAGGTTATTTCAAGGGTGAATGCATCCGGTGTCCTGAACAGCTTGAAAGAATCATTCGAGGTTTCGTACCCGCCGGCCGGCAGGACCATGCCGTCTGCCACAACGGACTCGATCTGCATCTGTTTCAAGTCAAATACAAGGGAAGTATTCTCGTCAGCCACATCCAGGTTCTTGCGGATCTTCATCGATGATGTCACCCGGGTGTCTGTTTCGTACAGGTCGAAGGTCAGGTCGATGTGATCGACAAAAAAGGGCGGGGCGCAATAGTCTTTGAGGTATCGGGTCTGGTGTGTTGTTTTCATAATCGGCAAACATAAAACGATATTTCATGCTTGTCAATTGCAATTTGGCCTGGCATCCTGCTGACAGGACTGTTGAAAAAAACAAATCATTCTTTGCGGATGGTATTCAGAACAGGCGTGATTTTTTAGATCAGGTGTGGTGTGCTTTTCTTTTTCTGCCTATCATGGCGGCGCCGATCAACCCGAAACCGAAGAGGACAAAGGTAGCAGGTTCGGGGGTTTGTGTGATCGATGTATCTCCATCCCATATTGTATAATGGGATAATCCATGGGAGAGCCCCTCGAAATGAAACCAGGCTGAACCGTCATCTTCGAATAAAATATTGTGATCAGAGCCCGCGGACCAGACATCTCCTACATACCATAAATACCATCCGGCACCCGCATTGTTCGTGGAACCCCATTTAAGGCTGATATACTGTGTATAAGGAGGAAGTGAAAGATTGAAGGATCGTGCATCGTACCAGGAACTCTCATCATTCTCATCATTCTCATATTTGGTCTTTGTGGTTACACTCGGAAGGGAGTTGTCATTTATTTCATTAAATCTCTCAAAAATGCGATTAACATTATCCTGACTATCAACCTCTGCGGTACCAGAAAAGAAGGTATCTAAATTGATGTCTATGCATGGGGAGGTACCAATATAGACTGTACTAATGACGTTGTTTCCATTGTCAGATAATCTACCCAGTACACCCCCAACTTCCATAGCAGTATTGTTGGAAGTGTTGCCGTCAGAATCCGTTGCTACAATGCTTCCCATCGGGCTGGCGTATACGTTGCCAGAAATTCCCAAAATGCAGAAAAGAATTATTGCGAAAGCAAATTTTTTCATGAATACCTCTCTATATCGTGCAGCAACTTAGTTTTTTATATTAATGAAGCAAAAAATGTGCCGCCTGATAATTTGATGTGAAGGCCCTTAAAATAGCAGAATTCTATGGATTCTAAAAATAAGTGTTGTATGTAAAAAAAGTTATAATGTTACAAAAATTACATAATCATGCGTGAAAAAGTTCCTATATACCATGGGCAAAAAGCGCATCTTTATTAAATAATTATCAGAATAAGGATTGAAAAAAACAAACGGTTGGTTTGGAGTGGTTTTTGGGCTGTTATTCATAAAAAAAAAATGGTATTGAAGAAAGTTGCAGATATCATTTTGTTCAATAACGGCATTATTTAGGGTAAAGACACAATGACGGACCTTTTCCAGGCACCAGGTCAGATCAAACCTGAGCAGATTTTTGATATCCTTGTCAGGCGCAGGTGGATAATCATTCTTCCGTTGTGCCTGACACTGACCCTGGGGCTTTTCTTTGTCATGACCACCCCCCGGACCTACGAGGCATCGACCATGATACTGGTGGAACCCCAGAGGGTGCCTTCCGATTATATCCGCTCCATTGTCACCTCTTCCATCAACCAGAGGATAAGCACCATTTCACAGCAGATACTGTCCCGCAGCAACCTTGAAAAAATTATCGAGCAGTTTGGTTTGTTTTCAGATGAGCCTGGTATGTATCTTGAAGACCAGATTGAGAGCATGCGGCGGCGGGTAATGGTCAGAATCGAAAAAACCAGGCAGGGAACTGATGCATTTTCAATCGGTTTCAAAGGAAGTGACCCCCAGCGGGTTATGCAGGTTGCCAATACCCTGGCTGCCTATTTCATGGATGAGAACTTGAAAGTCAGGGAGGCACAGGCGGTAGGAACCAGTGAATTCCTGGACGCGGAGCTTGAAAAAACCAGAAAGAGGCTGGCTGAAAGGGACAAGGCTATTTCCGAATACCGGGCAAAGTACCTGGGAGGTCTTCCTGACGAACTCGAAGCCAACCTGAGGACCCTGGACCGGCTTCAGGAGCAGATGACCCTTAAAGATACAAGGCTGCAGGAGCTTGAGAGCCAGTTGAATGTACTGCAGGCCCAGATAGCACAGACAAGGACCCTTCAGTCCCAGCAGGCCGATGATGAACAGGACCTGTTTGATTTTGAAGAGTCAATGGAAGTTGTTGAAACCGAGAATGAAAGAAAGCTGGCTGCGGCCCGGGAAACTTATGAAGAGCTGAAATTGAAATATACCGGCAGGCATCCGGATGTGATCCGGATAAAAAAAACCATTGAAACCCTGGCCCAGGCCGTTGAAAAAGAAAAACTGCAGAACCGGGAAGACGAAGCTGAAGACAGCATGCTCTCAACAGAAAGTGACCTGGATGACGGTACTCTGGATACATTTGACATGGACATGGCCGGGTTTACGCTGATGCAGCAGCAGCTCCAGGAAAAACAGATAAAAGAGGATATCGCCAAGGTACAATCCGATATTGTACATATTGAAGAGAAAATGGAAGCTTACCAGAAACGTGTGGAAGAAACCCCCAAGCGTGAGCAGGAACTTCAAGCCCTGCAGCGTGACTATCTCAACATCAAGGGCATTTTTAATTCCCTGCTGGATCGCAAACTCGAGGCCGAGCTTGCTGTAAATATGGAAAAAAAACAAAAAGGTGAACAGTTCCGGATACTGGATCATGCCAGGTTGCCGGAAAAACCCATATCACCGGATGTAAAGAAAATGTTTTTACTGTCATTTGCAGCCGGGCTTGGAATTGCCGCAGGTATCATTTTCCTGCTGGAGTTTTTCAATACCGCCATCCGGTACAATGACCAGATAGAAAAAGATCTCGGTTTTCCTGTACTGGCCAATATCCCGCAAATCGATAAAAACAGTGGACGTGTGGTAAAAAAAATTGACATCGTTTTTTTTGCCGGCTGCAGCCTGTATGCCATGGCCTTGATTATGTTTTTCGTGGTTTTGAATCAAAAGGGTCTTGAACGTACCACCATGTTTCTTCAAAATTACATCGATATAATGAACTAAGGGATTGTATGCACATGGATCCAGCTCTCATTACCATAACAGCACCGCATTCGGCCGAGGCCGAACAGTTCAGGCTGCTGAAAAACAATATTTTGTTCCCTGAAAAACGTGATCCTGCCAAATGCATAATGATTACCAGCACCGCACCGATGGAGGGAAAGTCTTTTGTGGCTGCCAACCTTGCGGTTGCCATTGCCAACAGCCTCGATGAATATGTGCTGCTTGTGGACTGCGATCTTCGCCGGCCGACCCTTCATAAACTTTTTGGATATGATCAGGCAGCCGGGCTGAGCCAGTATCTTGCAGAAGAAAAAAAGCTGTCTGAAATATTGATAAAAACCAACCTTGGCAAGCTGACCCTGCTGCCGGCCGGAACAATACCCCATAATCCTTCGGAACTGCTTTCTTCAGGATTGATGCGGCAGTTGATAAAAGAGGCAAGACAGCGGTATTCAGACCGGTTTATCATATTTGACACCCCGCCACCGTATATCACCTCGGAGGTCAATGCTCTTGCCAGGCAGGTGGATGGGGTCATTATCGTAATCCGGAACGGTCAAACAAAAAAAAAGGCCGTAGAGGCGCTTGTCAATGTTTACGGAAGGGAAAAAATCCTGGGGGCCGTCCATAACTTTTCCCCAAAGCCGCCCGGGTATAAATACCACAGCATCTATCAATATCATGCAGCAGGCAAACATGTTTAAAAGGTATGTTTCGTAAATGCTCAAGATACTGAAACAATACTTTCCCATCAGGAATATCGTGTTTTTCATCCTTGAAGGCTTCATTATTTTTGCCTCCATGTTCCTGGCGACAGCCCTTTTGACCTATTCTGATTCCTATTTGTTCGATGCCCTGCTGGTACTGCGTATCGCCCTTTTCACGGCTATATGCCAGATTTGCCTGTATTACAATGAACTCTACGATTTTGAAATCGCCTCGAGCATAACTGAAGTCAGCATCCGGCTGCTGCAGGCCCTGGGGGTGACATCCATAGCCCTTGCAGTGATTTACTTTCTGTTTCCTTTGACCATGATCGATCAAAAGATTTTTATTTTAAGTATACTTTTTTTACTGATTTTCGTGACTGGGTGGCGCATCGTTTATATTTACATACTGAACAAAGGATTGTTCAATGAGAGCATCATCCTGCTTGGATCCGGCGGCCTGGCCCTGGATATTTACCGGCAGATCAGCAAGACCCTGGACTGCGGTTATACCGTAAAGGTCATGATACCGGACAACGAAGATGAGAATCAAAAATATCCGGTTGATGACAAAGTTGTGGTCCATCACGACAAAAAGAGCTTGTGCCGGGTTGCAGAGAAACTTAACATCAAGAAGATTGTGGTGGCACTGGAGGAAAGAAGAAACGCTTTTCCCACTCAGGAATTGATCCGGTGCCGGACAGCAGGCATCGAAGTGATCGAAGGCCATTCCTTTTATGAGCGCCTGACAGGAAAACTGCTCGTAACAAGGATCAATCCGTCATGGCTTATCTTTTCCGACGGGTTTAGAAAATCGGGCCTGACTTCCTTTTTGAAACGAGTGGAAGATATTGTCGTTTCACTGGTCCTGCTTGTTTTAACCGCCCCGCTTTTCCTGCTGGTCGCTGTTTTGATCAAGCTGGAGTCAAAGGGCCCTGTTCTTTTTACCCAGGATCGCGTGGGGCAGTTTAAAAAAGAGTACATGATGCACAAGTTCAGGTCCATGGTGACAAATGCCGAAGAGTTGTCAGGACCTGTCTGGGCGGGTGACAACGACCCCCGCATAACCAGGATTGGTAAAATTATCCGCAGGTACAGGATAGATGAACTTCCCCAGTTGTGGGATGTCCTGGCCGGAAAAATGAGCCTTGTAGGCCCGAGGCCCGAACGCAGGCATTTTACAGAACAACTTGAAAAAAGCATCCCGTTTTATGAACAGCGCTTCAATGTAAAACCCGGTATAACAGGTTGGGCCCAGGTATCCTACGGTTACGGTGCCACGGAAGACGATGCGGTGGAAAAGCTCAATTACGAGTTGTTCTATATAAAAAACATGTCAATTGCCATGGATTTGATTATTATTGTCAGGACCGTCAAAACAGTCCTGTTCGGCCACGGTGTCAGGTAGGGATACAATAACTGCGTATCCTTATTATCACCGTCAGGCTGTATGAACCAGTGTAATCGAAAGGGCGGAGCTATGCATTTTTTTCAGGTTTTCACAAAGCGGTATATGCCGCTGCTGGTTGTTCTGGTATATTTTACGGTGGCTGCCGGCAATATAATGGCTCAGGATACAGCTCCCGGCTATAAAATAGGCAGGGGCGACGTGTTGAGCATTAATATATGGAAAGAACCGGACCTGTCACTGGAAGCTGTAACGGTACGAAACGACGGTTACATCACCTTTCCACTCATAGATGATATCAAGGCCGCGGGTTTGACCCCCATGGAGCTCAAGCAGGTCATTGAACAAAAAATTTCTGAATTCATGGAAGCCCCTGCCGTTACCGTAACCCTGGTCAATCCGGTCAGCCAGCAGTACTACATTCTCGGGGAAGTCCAGGAAACCGGCGCTTATCCGTTGATCAAGAAACTGACAGTGCTCCAGGCTTTCGCCCTGGCAAAGGGATTTACCGAATGGGCATCCAAAAAGAAAATAATCGTCTGCCGAAAAGAAGGCGATGAAACACATGTTTTCCAAATAGATTACACCAAAATCCTGAAAGGGGATTTCAGCGCGGATATCTACCTTAAAGCCGATGACACTGTTATCGTACCATAAAAAACAGATTATCGGCCAGTTAATGGTCTTTATCATCGTTTTTCCGGTCTGTGCAACAGCCCGTACAGTGATATACCCGGTTCCGCAATTGACCTTTATTCAGGAATTCAGGGACAATTATTTCCAGGATTCAGAACAGAGAAAAGACCAGTTTATTACTACGTATCAACTCGGAATCTCTGCTGCTTTCCTGGAAAAAACACACCAGGTGTACCTGCAATACCTTCCTTCGTACCAGGATTATGACTCCCTCGATGAAAAAGATGAGGTTTTCCATGCCCTAATGCTGGACAGTTTGTTCAGGCCTTCAAAATATACGGCCATGACCCTGGATTTCGAATACAATGCTCTGAACTCGGATCAAACCGGTACAGGCCTGCGCCAAAGTGCTGATTTCAGGCTCGATCACATGCTTAACCGGCATGCAAATGTCTTTTTGTCACAGTCCTTTTTAAAACAGGAGGACCAGCAGGTCAGGACCGGTGAATTCAGGCGGCATACCCTGCTTGACTCAACTCTAGGCATGGATTATGAGTTCGGACGTTCCGAGAGGATCAGCCTGGAGTATTCCCATGTTACAGATACGTATGATCTGGCCGACGATGATGATTATCGTCAGCACAGGGTTACAGTGACAGGGGAGGTGGGGACCGCCGGTTTTACCGGCATGGATTTCGGCTTGTCCTATGATGTACTGTCATATGATGTCCGGCCCGGGATCAGCCCTGAGACCCTTGCCGGTCATGTCAGGATCCTGCATCACCTGGGCAGGCATGCGGGGATTTTTGCAAAATATGCACATACCCATACTCAAAAGGATTTTGGAACCCAGGATGTGTTTCATCCTTCCGTGGGTGTTCAGTGGCAGGTTTCTGAGGATTCGGGGATAACAATCGGAGCCGGCCTGCTGATCAGCCGGTGGGATCATTCTGCCGCATATGACACCGAGCGGCTTTTCTGGGACCTGGACATATACAAGGATATTGAATTCAGCCGCAGGGGAACTTTATCCCTGTCCGCTGCATCCGGATATTCCCAGGCCAGCCCGGATGCGGTCAGCCTTGGATTCAACCGCTGGTACCAGGGCAGTGTATCCCTGACAGGTCAATTGACCAGGCGGCTGTCCGGTTCTGTAACAGGAACTTATGCCATGTCCATGTTTGAGGAACCCGGTATCGACAGGACTGATGAAACCCTTACCCTGGGAGCCGGCCTGGGCTGGACTATCAGGAAATGGTGTTTCATGTCCCTGGACTATCAGTTTACAGATTTTGCGACCGACGCAGTTACAAGGTCAGGATTTTACGAGAACCGGGTGACCCTTTCTTTCAATATCAATTTCAATCCACCGTTACCATTGGAGTCGTTACCATGATCATTCACCTGATTGCCGCAGCACGTCCAAATTTCATGAAAATAGCGCCTCTGTATCATGAACTGATGAAGCGGCCGGGTATTACTCCCGTTATTGTCCATACAGGACAGCATTATGATCTCAACATGTCTGATGTTTTTTTCAGGGATTTTGAGCTTCCTCCCCCCCATATTCACCTGGGAGTGGGCAGCGGAACGCATGCGCAACAGACCGGGAATGTCATGATCGCATATGAAAAAGTCCTTCTTGAAAAAAAGCCTGACCTGGCAGTGGTTGCCGGGGATGTGAATTCAACGGTAGCCTGCACCCTGGCCGCTGTCAAGCAGGGATTCAAAACCGCCCACCTGGAAGCAGGCCTGCGGTCATTTGACAGAACCATGCCTGAAGAAATCAACCGCATTGTGACCGATTCAATCGCCGACCTGCTCTGGACCCCATCTTTGGATGGAAATGAGAATCTATCAAAAGAAGGTGTTTCCCCTGAAAAAATACAATTTGTGGGCAATATAATGATAGATTCACTTGAAATGCTCAGGAAGAAGATTGAATCACTGGAAGTATACAGGCAGATAGGGCTCTCACCCCGTGAATATGGCCTTGTAACCCTTCACAGGCCATCCAATGTGGATCATCCGGAAGTGCTTGAATATCTGTGCAGTCTGCTTGCCGGCATTTCTGTCAAACTGCCCCTGGTATTTCCTGTGCACCCAAGGACCGCTGCCAGCCTGGATAAGTTCAATCTTTTGAAAACACTCGAGAAATCCTCCGGTATCCATCTAATGGAACCACTGGGGTACAAGGATTTTATGAACCTGGTCATGTCCAGCAGGTTTTTGATTACCGATTCAGGAGGTGTCCAGGAAGAATCCACTTACCTGTCCATACCCTGTTTGACCCTGAGATCCAATACGGAACGGCCTGTAACCGTCACCGAGGGGACCAACAGGTTGTGCACTCCGCAAAACCTGCTGCCGGCCGTGGAACGGATCATGGCCGGAGACTTTGAAAAAGGGAAAATACCGGATCTGTGGGATGGTGTAACTGCCTCGAGGGTGGCAGACAGTATCCATAAATTTTTGTCAAGGAACTGATCTGAAATGAAACCAAAGCAGACTGTCATCGTTATCGGCATTTTCGTGGCGACATTCATATTGCTGCAGTTTGTCAACCGGCCGGAAAAGATCGAACCCAACAGGGATTTTGCGACATTTCCCCTGGAAATTGGGGAGTGGAAAGGCGGCCGCGATCAGCTGGATCAAAGAGTTTATGATATCCTGGGCCTGGAGGACTACATTCTTGCAGATTATGTCCATCCCTCTCGAAAACTTGTGAACCTGTACGTAGGGTTTTACCAGAGCCAGAAGGAAGGGGACCTGATCCATTCACCGAAAAACTGCATGCCCGGTGCCGGCTGGAATATCACTAAAACTTCGATCGAGCCTGTGATCATAGATGACAAAGGAACGACAATAAAAGCCATAAAGCTTTTGCTTGAAAAAGGGTCTGAAAAACAGGTGGTGCTTTACTGGTTCCAGTCCCGGGGCCGTATTATTTCATCTGAATACTGGCAGAAAATATGGCTGGTGGTGGATTCCATCTTCAAACAAAGGACAGATGGTGCGTTTGTCCGTTTGATTTCAAGGGTTTCAGAGGATGAAGAACAGGCTCTCGATACGCTTAAATCGTTTGCCAGGCAGGTGTTCCCCCATTTAAAAGCATATTTGCCCTCATGATTTTAACTTTCCACTGGATTGGTTCTGCATGAATCTAAAAATTAAAAAAACAAGATGGCTTCAAATCGTTCTGGTCACTGCAGCTTTTGTCGGACTTTATCATAACACCATTTACAAGCTTGTTCATGACTGGTCCATCGATCCCAATTTTTCACACGGTTTTTTAATCCCCTTTGTAGCGTTGTACATGATCTGGTCCAGGCGCAAAAAACTTGCAGATACTCAAATTTATACCTCCAATGCCGGGCTTTTGCTTGTCGCATTCGGGATGTTCACACATGTCGTCGGAAATATCGGGGCCGAACTTTTCACCATGCGCGTTTCCATGATTTTTACCCTGGCAGGCATCCTGGTTTATTTTCTTGGGTTCAAGGCGTTCAAAATTATCATGGTCCCTGTATTGTATCTATTGATCATGATCCCGATCCCCTCCATTATCTGGAATAAAATAGCATTCCCGCTGCAGTTGTTTGCAGCACAGATATCTTCTGTCTTCATTGATTTGATCGGTATCCCGGTATTCAGGGAGGGCAATGTCCTGCACCTGGCCAATACCTCCCTGGAAGTCGTCGATGCCTGTTCAGGGCTGCGTTCCCTGACATCTCTTATGGCGTTGACCGGTGCCTTTGCCTATCTTGCTCCCATGAGTATAATTAAAAAATGGATTCTGTTTTTATGCGCCTTTCCCATTGCCGTAATCGTCAATATTTTCCGCCTGACGGTCACCGCGGCCATGGCTGCCTGGATCGGTCCTGAAACCGCCCATGGATTCATGCATGACATGTCTGGGCTTATAATTTTTGTGCTCGCACTTGTGCTGGTTTATATAGTGTTTGTAATTGAATTGAAAATAGAGAATAAGAGAAAGGATTCAAAATGAAACTGACGATAATCGGCACCGGTTATGTCGGCCTTGTAACCGGTGCCTGCTTTTCTGAAATGGGAAGTGAAGTCACCTGTGTGGATATAGATGGAACCAAGATAGAAAATTTGAAAAATGGAATTCTGCCGATTTATGAACCAGGGCTGGAGCAGCTGGTAGTCCAGAATTACCAGGAAGGACTGCTCAGGTTTTCCACAAGCCTTGAAGAGGCGGTAGACGAATCCAATATTTTCTTTATAGCAGTGGGAACCCCTCCGGGAGAGGACGGATCGGCAGACCTTCGATATGTGCTCGATGTGGCCCGCCAGATTGGAAGATACATGAAGGAATACTCCGTGATCGTCGACAAATCCACGGTCCCTGTGGGAACTGCCGAGCGGGTAAAACAGACCATCCAGGCTGAGCTGGATAAAAGACAGGCTGCCATCGATTTCGATGTGGTCAGCAATCCTGAGTTTTTAAAAGAAGGAGCTGCGGTCAACGATTTTTTAAAACCCGACCGCATTATCATAGGGGTGGAATCCGAAAGGGCTGCCAAAATCATGAGCCGCCTGTATGCTCCTTTTTCCAGAAACAGGGATAAAACCATCACCATGAAGGTCAGGGATGCGGAAATGACAAAGTATACCGCTAATTCCATGCTGGCCACAAAGATATCATTCATGAACGAGATATCCAATATCTGTGAGCGGCTCGGAGTTGACGTGGAAAATGTCAGAAAAGGAATAGGTTCTGACAGCAGAATCGGGTATGAGTTTATTTATCCGGGATGCGGATATGGCGGGTCCTGTTTTCCCAAAGATGTCAAGGCTTTGATTAAAACCAGCCTGGATACGGGATTTGAACCGGAACTGCTCAATGCAGTGGAAAAAAGAAATCTTTTACAAAAAACTGTGTTGAGCAATAAGGTAAAATCCCGGTTTGGCGATGATTTATCCGATAAAACTTTTGCGGTCTGGGGTCTTGCCTTCAAGCCGGGCACGGATGACATGCGCGAAGCCTCTTCCACTGTTATCATCGAGAACCTGATAAAATCCGGAGCAAGGATAAAGGCCTGGGATCCCGTGGCCATGGACCAGGGGAAAAAAGAATTTCCATCTCAATGGTTTGAGACTGGTAAAATTGAGTTTACAGACAATCAATACCAGGCTGTTGAAAATACTGACGCATTGATACTGGTCACTGAATGGAAAATTTTCAGGCAGCCGGATTTCAAGCAGATTGCCAGTACAGTCAAACAGAAAGTAATCTTTGACGGCCGCAACCAGTATGACCCTGAAGAAGTCAGGGAACTGGGTTTCGAGTATCATGGAATCGGCCGGGAATAAATATATACTCATTACCGTTGACGTGGAAGACTGGTTCCAGGTCGAGAACTTCAAAGCCTGTATTCCTTTTTCTTCCTGGCCGGATTATCGTCTGCGTGTCGAAAAAAACACCCATATCATTCTGGATTTACTGGACCGGTTTTCATTCAATCCCAAAGCCACCTTTTTTTTCCTGGGCTGGATTGCAGAAAAGCTGCCCCATCTTGTAAAAGAAGTCCATCAAAGAGGCCATGAAGTTGCATCCCATGGCAGTAACCATCACCTGGCCACGGCACAGGATCCTGTAAAATTCCTCAAAGACCTGACAGACAGCAGAAAACTTCTGGAAGATTTGGCCGGATCACCAGTTCAAGGCTTCCGGGCGCCAAGCTTTGCCATCGATCAAGACATCCTGGATTTAATCCACAAGGCAGGGTACCGGTATGATTCGAGTTTCAATTCCTTTGCCATGCATGGCCGCTATGGACAGGTCATACTGCCTGAACCGGAACCGTTCGGCATTGCATGCCAGGTCCAAGACGATTTTTATGAACTGCCCGTGAGCAACCTTTCCATTGCAAACAAGGTGTTTCCCCTTGGCGGCGGCGGATATTTCAGGCTGATTCCATTCCCGGCTTTCAAACAGGGCATGAAAACCGTTTTGAATCAAAATAATGCATTTTTGTTTTACACCCATCCCTGGGAGTTTGATCCGGATCAGCCCAGGGTCAAAAACGCACCTTTAAGCTTTAAATTCCGTCACTACATCAATCTTGCCAAAACCCGGAACAAATTTCTCGCCATGATTAAATCCTTTAATACAGCAGAATTTATAACCTGTTCTGGATATTTGAACATGTATAACTGATTGAAACCAGTCAATTGAGGGCAATTAATTATTTCTTTGAATATTACGACAGCCAGCACTAAAGATATCATAAACTGGGATGCTTATGTTTTTGATCATCCATGCGGGAGTCTTTTTCACCTGACAGCATGGAAAAATACGGTTGAAAAAACCTTTGGTCATAAAAGCCATTATTTTATGGCAGCTCAAAAAAATCATATCTGCGGCATCCTCCCGGTTTTCGAGATCAAAAGTCTTTTGTTCGGCCATTACTTTATTTCAATCCCTTTTGCTGAAACCGGGGGTGTTCTTGCCGACAGCCCTGTAATAGAACAGGCACTGCTGCAGGAGGCAACCTCCATTACCGATTCCCGCAGGGCCCAATACCTGGAGTTAAGAAATAGAAAACCAGTAGAAGGATTTAAGAC
>CAYNHL010000074.1:0-18830 GCA_964397015.1 uncultured Desulfobacterales bacterium
GCAGCCTTCACAATGCCCCCTTTTTTTCTGGTATCGGCACAGGATGCCACCGGAATACGGCCGCGGCGGCTTTATTTAGGCAGAAGCAACAAAACCCCACCTGCAAAATTCTTACTTGCGATTGCCTTGGGCACGGGACAAATAAATATTGAAATTTTGAGCGGATCAGGGTAAGCTGAAGGCAAAATTTTTAATCGTTTATCCAGGTTATACAGGCTGACAAGGTCAAGATAATTTTAATTAACATATTTAGGGAATTTTTATGAATTGGGATTGGGATAAGCTAAGAGAAAACCAGAACAAGTACCAGCAGAAAAAAGAAGGGGGAGGGCCCGGCAACATTCCGAGGCCGCCCCAGATGGACGATCTGATGGAAAAATTCAAAAATTTCAAACTGCCCGGGATACTGGCGGTTATCGTGCTTGTGCTGGTTATCTTCTTTGGAAGCTCGGTTGTCTACACGGTGGACCGAAGCGAAGTGGGCGTTGTCCAGCGGTTTGGAAAATATGTCCGAACCGTGAATCCGGGGCTTAATTTCAAGATGCCCCGGGGTATTGAAAAAGTGACAAAGGTGAACATCAAAACGGTTGACACAGAGGAGTTCGGGTTTGAAATTGATTCCGACCAGAAGTTCAGGGCGACATCTGATATGATTCGGCAGGAAACCGCACTGATGCTTACCGGAGACCTGAACGTGGCCGTGGTGCCCTGGATCGTGCAGTACCGGCGTACCGAACCCCGGGATTACCTGTTCAACGTAAAGGATGTCAAGTCGCTTCTGCGCAACATGTCAGAAGCTACCATGCGGACAGTGGTGGGAGACCGGAGTATAAACGAGGTGATCTCCAAGCGGGAGGAAATAGCCATTGCCGCCAGGGAGAAGCTTCAGGAGGAATTGAACGAAGCTAAAGCCGGTATCACCATCCAGACCATCGAGATGAAAAAAACCAATGTACCGGAACCGGTGCAGGAATCATTTAACGAAGTGAACCAGGCGGTCCAGGAAAAAGAGCAGACCATTTACCGGGCCAGGGAAGAATACAACAAGGCGGTCCCCCTTGCCAGGGGTGAAGCCCGCCGGATGATCAAGGATGCAGAAGGGTATGCAGTCGACCGTGTCAACCGTGCCCAGGGAGATGCAGCCAAGTTTAAGGCCATCTATGAAGAGTATGCCAAGGCTCCGGACGTGACACGCCAGAGGATGTATCTTGAAGCCATGAAAGAGATTCTTCCAAATCTCGGGCCCAAGTATTTTGTGGATTCTGAACAGAAAAACATGCTGCCTTTTTTGAACATGGGACAAAACAGCATGCCCATGACGCAAACCCGTAATCATCAAGAGGTGAAATAAAATGAACAGTCCTGTCAAAGTTGTAATAACCTTTTTAGTGATTGTCGGGGTGTTTTTGCTGTACAACGCTGCCTACACCGTGGATGAAACCGAGCAGGTGGTCGTAACCCAGTTCGGCCGGATTGTCGGTGAAGCTGTTAAAGAACCTGGTTTGAAATTCAAGATTCCATTTATTCAAAAAGCCAACAAGTTTGCCAAAAATCTTCTGGAATGGGATGCAAACCAGGGCCAGGTGCCGACCAGGGACAAAACCTATATATGGGTGGATACCTTTGCCCGGTGGAAAATCGTCGACCCCATCTTGTATTTTCAGACCGTCAGGGATGAACTTGCGGCTTTCAAGCGGCTGGATGACATTATCGATCCTGCAATGCGAAACATGATCACGTCGGTTTCCCTGGTGGAAACAGTGCGCAATACCGACCGTCCCATGGATACTTTCGAGTATCTGGCAGAAGAGGACGACGAGACCCAGAGGCGGGTAAAATATGTGGTCAATCTTGGACGTGACGAGATTACCCACAGGATACTCAAGCAGGCCCAGCCCAAGTTGAGTGAATTCGGGATAGAGCTGGTGGATGTAAAGATCAAGCGGATCAATTACATTGACAGTGTCCGCCAGTCTGTGTACGGAAGGATGATAGCGGAACGAAACCAGATCGCGGAAAAATTCCGTGCAGAGGGCCGGGGTGAGGCAAGCAATATCCGGGGTGAAAAGGAGAGGGATCTCCAGGTAATCAAATCGGAAGCCTACAAGACCGTTCAGACCATCAAGGGTGACGCAGATGCAGAAGCCACAGCGATCTATGCACAGGCATACGGAGCCGCGCCCGAGTTTTATTCGTTTCGAAAGACCATGGAAGTGTACCGTGAATCTTTGAACAAGGACAGCATGCTGGTTCTTTCAACCGATTCTGATCTTATGAAATATTTCAAGGGCATGATCGATAAATAAAAAAAAGGTATTGCGTGGAGGCCGTCATGACGGTCACTACGCAATACCTAAAAGACAAAATAAAAATTTATAAGTCAAATTTTTACGTGATTATTTTTTCTTTCTCTGATGACGGGTTTTTGCAAGGAGCTTTCTATGTTTATGCTTTCTCATTTTTTTCCGTCTTTTTTTCATTACACTGCTCAAAAGTCTCACCTCCCTTTTTAGATTGACTGTATTTCGTATTTTAAAAATAAAACAGAATTATAGCATATCAAGCTTTAGGATGTCCATTGATTTCTTTGATGCCGGTACAACGGTTTTTAAAACATTCAAGGAGTGCAGATGACAGCCCTGCGCTTCAATGAGGACGAGCGGCTGACCGTCAGCAGGGCGGCCAGGTTTTCAGAAGAGCTTGTCAGCAATTATTTCAAGATGTCCTCCATACAGTGGCGCAGGAATCGGTATGATATCAAGACCGCTGCCGACCTTTTTCCCCATGAAGTGGTCGATGGCCCATATGCCCAGGTGATAAAGTATGAGGCCCGCCTTAAAACCAGGAGCCTTAACTCCTCCTTTTATAATTATTACGCCATCTGTCTCCAGGACCCGGCAATTCTTTCAAAGGTAAATGCCAACGAGGACCTTCACCTGTATCCGTTTTTGCTTTATGTCATTACCCATGAACTTGTCCATGTGGTCCGGTTCGGCAAATTTTTTCAGATCTATGAAGCATCCGACCAGAGGAAGGATGCAATGGAAGACGAAGAAAAGGTAGTTCATTCAACAACTTATGATATTCTTTCCCAAGTGAGGGTCAATGGACTCGATACAGTGCTCCAGTATTACAGCCAGTGGAGAATGCCGGAGTAAAATCTGCCTGAAAAATTCAAAATTAGCTGCCTTGACAAGGATAAAAGACTGACTATTTTATTCTTGGTTTGAAAACAGTATTAACCCGATAATAATGGAGAACATGTAAAATGCCGGTTTATGAGTATGAATGTGGTCAATGCGGAAGGATCCAGGAAGCATTCCAGAAAATTTCCGATGCCCCGCTTGAAACCTGTGACCATTGCAGCGGCAGGCTGCGCAAACTTATTTCCCAGAGTTCATTTCATTTAAAAGGTTCCGGGTGGTATGTGACCGATTACAAGGGCAATGCCTCAAACCAGTCCACCAGCCCTGCTGATGCAGCGAACAAAGATTCAAAACCAGCTTCCCCCGCACCGAAAGAATCCAAAACAGCAGATGCGAAACCGGGAAGTTAAATACACAAAAAAAACAAGAACAAGCAACAATACCATGTTAAAAGGAGAATGGAATCATGAGTTTAAGACCATTGCAGGACCGTATCTTGGTTGAACGTGTTGGTGAAGATGAAAAGACCAAAGGCGGCATTATCATTCCGGATACTGCCAAGGAAAAACCGGCACAGGGAAAAGTCGTTGCCACCGGCAACGGCCGTATGGCCGATGACGGCAAGTTGATGCCCATGGATGTCAAGGTTGGGGATACAATTCTTTTCAGCAAGTATGGCGGAACCGACGTTAAAATTGACGGCGCGGAATATCTTATTCTGCGGCAGGATGATGTGCTCGGGGTGATTGAATAGCGAATCGTGTTGATACAACATAAATAATAATTTTAAGACATAATGGAGAGTGTTAAACATGGCAAAAGAAATCAAATATGATGCCAAGGCGCGCGAGGCAATGTTAAAAGGTGTCAGGGCACTGGCCGATGCAGTGGTCGTTACCCTGGGACCAAAGGGCAGAAACGTGGTAATCGAAAAATCCTGGGGATCTCCCAATGTAACCAAAGACGGTGTAACCGTTGCCAAGGAAATCGATCTTGAGGATAAATTCGAAAACATGGGCGCCCAGATGGTAAAAGAAGTGGCCAGCAAAACCAGCGACATGGCCGGTGACGGTACGACCACCGCAACTGTTCTTGCAAGGTCTATCTACGAGGAAGGCCAGAAACTGGTTGTAGCGGGCAACAACCCCATGGGGATCAAAAGAGGAATCGATGCCGCAGTGGCCAGAGTCGTCGAAAACCTTACCGCCATGGCCAAGCCGACCAAGGACCAGAATGAAATCGCCCAGGTAGGCACCATTTCGGCCAACAGTGATGAAACCATAGGTAACATCATTGCCGAAGCCATGAACAAGGTCGGCAAGGAAGGCGTCATTACGGTCGAAGAGGCAAAGTCCATGGAAACCACCCTTGACGTTGTTGAAGGTATGCAGTTTGACCGCGGATACCTGTCCCCCTATTTTGTTACCGACAGCGAGAAAATGGTGGCATCCCTTGAAAATCCCTACATCCTTATTTGTGACAAGAAGATTTCTTCAATGAAAGATCTTCTGCCGGTACTCGAGGAAATTGCCAAGACAGGCAAACCGCTGCTGATCATTGCAGAAGACATTGAAGGTGAAGCCCTTGCAACCCTGGTTGTCAACAAGCTGCGCGGAACCTTGAATGTCGCTGCGGTCAAAGCTCCCGGCTTTGGTGACAGAAGAAAAGCCATGCTCGAGGACATTGCCGTTCTGACCGGCGGACAGGTGGTATCCGAAGATATCGGCCTGAAGCTTGAAAATGTAGGCCTGAATGATCTTGGCCAGGCCAAGTCCGTCACCATTGACAAGGACAACACCACTATCGTGGACGGTGCCGGATCCAAAGAAGCCCTCGAGGGGCGCGTCAAGATGATCCGCGCCCAGTCTGAGGAAACCTCTTCCGACTACGACCGTGAAAAACTCCAGGAAAGACTGGCCAAGCTGGTCGGCGGAGTTGCAGTCATCAATGTCGGGGCTGCCACGGAAACCGAGATGAAAGAAAAGAAAGCCCGCGTGGAAGATGCTTTGAACGCTACCCGTGCTGCTGTTGAAGAAGGTATTGTTCCCGGCGGCGGCGTGGCCCTGGTCCGCAGCATCGCCTGCCTGAAAGAACTCAATCTCGAGGGCGAGGAAAAACTCGGAGTCAACGTGGTTGCACGGGCCATCGAAGAGCCGCTGCGCAAGATTGCTGACAATGCAGGTGTTGAAGGTTCTGTCGTCATCAACAAGGTCAAGGAAAGCGAAGGATCTTTTGGTTATAACGCAAGGACCGATACCTATGAAGACCTGATCAAGGCCGGCGTAATAGATCCTAAAAAAGTTGTCCGGTTTGCACTGCAGAATGCGGCAAGCGTTGCATCTGTCATGCTGACCACCGAAGCCATGATAGCCGAAAAGCCTGAAGAAAATGCAGGCGGTGGCGGAATGGGCGGCGGAATGCCGGGCGGCGGAATGGGCGGAATGGGCGGCATGGGCGGAATGATGTAACTGCCTGTGTCTATCCCCACAGAACTTTAGCCGTTAGATGAGATAAAGCCCCTGCACAAATTATGTGCAGGGGCTTTATTCTTTCAACTTCGAAAGCTGAGTTTCAATAAGAACTTGACATGATACCGCGCCTCATATAGTTATTTTGAGTAAAATTTGAGAGAAATTCCATGCTAAACCATGGTAAAAACATGAACAAGAATGGAGACAGTGTTATATGATCACGGAAACGGTCGGCATATTTTACATGTTGAGCGGAGCCGGCCCGGTGGTAAAATCGGTCCTGCTGCTGCTGCTGTTTTTTTCAATTACATCCTGGGCTATTATTTTCATCAAATACCAGTATGTCAGGAAAGCCCAAAAAGAGTCAGCGGATTTCACCGATCTTTTCTGGCAGTGCCGAAACCTGGCCGATGCATTCACCAAGGCCAAGGCCCTAAAATCCAGCCCGGTTTCCCGTGTTTTCATGACAACCTACATGGAAGTGGCCCGGGCGGATGGAAAAGAGACTGACAAACAGGCCATGTCCAGAAAAAAGCCCTCCTACCTGCAGATCATGGGAAGTGTGCAGCGCACGATCAACCGGGCCATCAGTGTAGAGGTCCGCAGGTTGAGCCAGCTTGTTCCATTTCTGGCAACGGTTGGAAATACCGCTCCCTTTATCGGGCTGTTCGGTACGGTATGGGGCATCATGGGCACCTTTCAGAGTATAGGGCTGTCCGGGTCTGCCAGCCTGGAGGCCGTTGCGCCCGGTATTTCAGAGGCGCTGGTGGCCACAGCCGCAGGACTCGCCGTGGCAATCCCTGCTGTTATCTTCTATAATTATTTTGTAGCCCGCATCAAGGTTATGGATTCAGAGCTCCAGAGTTTTGCCGCCGATCTTCTCAATATCATCGAGCGGGACAGCTACCAGTCAAAGGAGGGCTGATCGATGCAGCTGGGTTCCGATAATGATTTCATGTCCGATATCAATGTGACCCCTTTTGTGGACGTAATGCTGGTGCTTCTCATTATTTTCATGGTGACGGCTCCCATGATGATTCAGGGTGTCAATGTCGATCTGCCAAAAGCCACTGCCAAACCATTGAAGACAAATGAAGAGCAGTTGATTATTTCCGTGGACCTGGACGGCAGCGTTTATATCAATGAACAGCAGGTCAAGGTGGCCGGCCTGACGACACAGCTCAGGGCGATCCTGGAACATTTTGAAAACAAGAATGTATATCTGCGTGCAGACAAGCAGGTTCCCTACGGCATTGTGGTCAATGTCATGTCAAAAATCAAGCAGGCCGGCGTGGACAACCTGGGCATGATAACGCTGCCGGATGATGAAGAAGACAATACAATACTCAATTGACGGGATATACGTGTCTTTATTTTCAAAACCGACATCAAAAACAGCAGATGAGCAGCAGGATCATCCTTCACTTGAAGAAGATGACAGCCTGAACCAGGTGAGTGCCGCATTCATAGGCCTGTCCATCCTGGCCCATGTCTTTTTCCTGCTGGCCATGCTGTTTATTCAGAACATTCACTTCACCCGTCCGCTGCCCCCTGTGATCCAGGTGGACCTGGTCTCATTTGCACCGGAACCGGTATTCGAGGATCTGTCCGGGCAAAACCAGCCGGAAGATGAAAAGGCTGTGGATCCCGAGACCGATATCACGCCTGAACCCGATATTCCTGAGCAATTCCCCCAGGAGAAGCCTTCTCAAACGCCGGTTGAACCCAGGCCTGAAAAAATAGTGGTGAAAAAACCCGATATCAGCTTGAAAACCAAGCCCAAAAACTTAAATGAGCTCATAAAATCCAAACAGGCAGAAGATAAAAAAGAAGACAGTGAGCCACCTGAAAAACAAGAAGATCCTGAACCTGAAACATCTCCCGACACCATGAAAAAAGAACAGCTGGAGAAGGCCTTGAGCCGTCTGGAGAGGCTGGTCCAGGAGCAGAACAGCAAAAAACAGGCTGAAGGGCAGGATGAAAAAAAGGCCGGTCCATCGACCGGGAGCGGCAAAAAGAATTACAAACCCATAGATCTGTACAACATGGTACTGGCATCTGCCATTCACCAGAACTGGGTGTTTAACGAGCGCCTTGCAAGGATGGATAAAAACCTTGAAGCGCGGGTGGTAATCACGATCTTGAAAAACGGTGATCTTCGTGATATCTTCTTTGAAACCCGCTCCGGCAATGCCTACCTGGACGAGACCGCTGAAAAAGCTATTCGAAAGGCATTGCCTTTGCCTGAACTGCCCAAGGGATACAACACTTATACCGTTGGGCTGAAATTTGCCCCGTCAGGACTTAAATAACATATGTTACACATACCAAAGACCCCGGACAAGGATGTATTTTACCGCAAAACCCGTGCGGCAGGCAGACTGCCGGTGTGCCTGCTTTTGATCTTTCTGGTTTTTGCCCCTTCATCCCCGGTAAGGGCCCAGGACTACAGCTACATCAACATCACTGATCCGTCGATCAGCCAGATTCCTTTTGCTGTCACTGAATTTATGGCCATGAACGGTAAAGAATCCGAAAAGGACGATGGTATAGTGGCCAGGGGTATCATGGCCAGCGCCCTTGATTTCACGGGTTATATACAGGTGATGAATCCCGCCGCCTTCCTTGTCAACCCGGCCCGTTCCGGGATTACCTTGACCGATATCAATTTCAGGGACTGGACAGGTATCGGTGCGGAGTTTCTGGTCACCGGCGGCGTGGCTTCACAGGGTGACAACGTAAAGCTCGAGCTCAGGCTGTTTGATACATTCAAGGCCAGGCTGGTGGTAGGAAAGGTCTATACCGGATCCAGGGCCCGGATACGAAGCATGATCCATAAATTCTGCGCTGAAATTTCCCTTCACCTGACCGGCAGGCGCGGGGTGTTTGACAGCAAAATCGCTTTTGTGTCCACTGTGAACAGCCACAAGGAAATATTTGTATGTGATTTTGACGGGAACAATCCCAGGCAGATCACAAATGACAAAAGCATTGCCCTGTCTCCTTCCTGGTCCTTTGACGGCCAGTGGATTGCCTACACTTCATATGCCCGGGGCAATCCCGATATTTTTATCCGGCATTTAACCCGGAACCTGGGAACTGTTGTCAATTTAAAAGGAACAAATATCTCTCCATCATGGTCACCTGACAACCTGACACTGGCAGCCGCGCTGAGCTTTTCCGGCGACCAGGAAATTTATCTGTTGACCGGGAAGGGAGAAATTATTAAAAGGGTAACTAACAGCTGGGGGATCGATGTGTCTCCCAGTTTTTCCCCAGACGGGGATAAACTGGCATTTGTATCAAAAAGGGCTGGATTGCCCCAGATTTATATCAAGGATTTGAAAACAGACAGTGTCCGGCGCCTGACCTTTGAAGGAAACAATAACACATCCCCGTCATGGTCACCGGATGGAGAAAAAATTGCCTATGTTGGTATGGTGAAAAACAGGATCAATATTTTCACGATTGACCCTCGAGGAGGGCGGCCGGTTCAGTTGACATCGGATGCCGGGGACAATGAAGATCCGTCATGGTCACCCGACGGCAGCATGATCGTATTCAGCTCCACCCGTGATCAGGGTGTCCCCAGGCTTCATGTGATGACCGCCGGGGGGGCTTTTCAGCGTAAACTGCTGGACATTCCCGGGCGGCAGACCGGCCCGGACTGGTCCAGATAAGCATTATGACCGATAATTGTTTGTATTAATTCAACTCGTAAGGAGGAAAGATGAAAAAAAGAACCGTGATAAATCTGGTGATGGTATTCCTGGTTGCCGGACTGTTTTTGACCGTCTCCTGTGCCAAGAAGACCGTTGTTTCCGATGCTACAACAGTGGAAGATCAGACCCAGGCACAGCAGGAAGCCACTGACGCTGCGTCGTCAGGCGCCCAGACCGCAACAGGTACACAGACCGGGGATGACAGTATCAGCGAGCAGGATCTTGAAGCAGCCAAGGCAGCGGCAGCAAAAAAGAGATTTGAAAACCAGAATATACATTTTGAATTTGACAGCTCGGAACTGTCTGCAATGGCCAAGCTGATCCTGAAGGAAAAAGCGGCATGGCTCAATGACAACACAAATGTGAATATCGTTATCGAGGGCCATTGTGATGAGCGCGGTACCACGGAATACAACCTTGCACTCGGGGAGCGCAGAGCCAAATCAGCCATGAACTACCTTGTGAACCTGGGAATTTCGGATTCCAGGATTGAAACCATCAGTTATGGCGAAGAAAAACCCCTGGATCCTGCTTCCAATGAAGAAGCATGGCGGAAAAACAGGCGGGCGGAGTTTGTGATCAAATAGCCCTGCAGTTGGATGGAAACTTCAGGCGCAATTCTTTTTTCAATGTATTGCGCCTGAATTGTCATGATATGTATTTTTTCCGGAGCAGGACAATGAGAGCCATTTATCTTTTTTTTGCCGGCAGTGTTTTGTTGTGTTTTCTGACCGTTTCAGGATGTGTATCAATGGACCAGCACCGGTCCCTTGAAAACAGGGTGATTTCCCTTGAGCAGGAGACGAGCCGCCAGGTAGCACTGTCCAGGCAGCAGGAGGAAAAAGACGAACAACTGCGCAGTATGGTTTCAGATGCCACGGACCGGATTGCCTCCCGCATGGATGAGAAGACCGGTGACCTGCGGGAACAGTATGCCGACACGATGGCCCGGATCCAGGAACTGACACAGGAAATCCAGCGTTTGAAAGGCATGATCGAGGAGGCTGATTACCAGGTGCAGCATGCTGGAGGGCTTGATCAGGAGGGTATCGAAAACCGCCTGAACCGGCTTGACAATGCCATTACCCGCAATTTTGAACGAATCATTGTTCTTGAAAAATACATGGGATTTGAACCTTCGGTTGAAACGGATACAGTTCCTGATGAAGGGGCTCTTCGGGTTCTTCCGGACCAGGATGCCACTGAATCCGAGCTTTATACCGCGGCCAAAAAGCTTCTGGATGAAGGGGATACCGAGAACGCAAGAATCCAGTTTGAAAATTTCATCAACCGGTTTCCGGATTCTCAAAATGCGGACAACGCCAGGTTCTGGATAGCGGACAGCTATTATACCGATAAGTGGTATGAAAAAGCGATTCTCGAGTATCAAAAGGTCATAGAACAATATCCTGACAGCAACAAGATACAGGCAGCACTGCTCAAACAGGGGTATGCTTTTGCCGAGCTTGGTGAAAAAGCCAATGCCCGCCTGATTCTCCAGGAATTGATCAACAAGTACCCGGACAGCAATGAGGCCGGGTATGCCGCTGAAAAGCTCAAGACATTGAATTAAGCGTTATGTGATGATAAAAGTGGTGGGAATCGATCCCGGGCTCGCAGGCACCGGTGTGGGCGTTATATCCGGGGAAAACCAGGCCATCCTCGATTATGCATACGGCAGTGTAACCACACATTCCAAAGATCCTGTTTCCCGCCGGCTGGATCAGATTTACACTGAAATCCTGGCGTTCCTTTGCAGCCAGAAGCCTGACCTGGTGGTGATTGAAGATATATACTCACTTGAAAAATATCCGGGATCGGGTATTATACTGGGCAAGGTATCGGGTGTACTCCTGGTGGCTGCCTGTAAAGCAGGCGTTGATGCCAGGGAAATTCCGGTCCGCGAGGTAAAAAAGATAGTGTGCGGCAACGGCGGTGCCGATAAACAACAGCTGGAGAGGTCTGTCCGCAATTTTTTGAACCATGCCGGGAAAATTCGGCCGTTTCATGCCTCAGATGCGCTGGCCCTGGCCCTGGCCGGGTTTTTCAGATATGGTAGCCCTGATTATGATCGCTTATCTTGAAGGCAGAATAATACATGCCGAAGCCGACCGGATTCTTCTCAAGGCCGGCCATGTCGGCTATGAAGTGGTTATAAGTTCCCATGTACATGACATTATCAAGCGCGATTTTGGTACTGAAGACGATGTCTCTTTGTATATCTACTACCACCAGACCGAGCGGCAGCCCAAGCCTGTTTTGATCGGCTTTCTGTCTCTTATGGACAAGGCATTTTTCCAGCAGTTCATAACCGTGGATGCCATCGGACCCCTCAAGGCGGTAAAGGCTCTTGGAAAACCGGCCAGCGAAGTGGCGGCGGCAATTGAAACCAAAAATGTGGCTTTTTTGAGCAGCCTAAGTGGTATCGGCGCCCGGAGCGCTGAAAAGATCATTGCCCAGCTTAAAGGAAAGGTTGGAGCATTTCTTGATACATCGGCACAGCCTGCAGCCGCAGAGGCATCTGCACAAGACAGGGTGCCGCCGGAAATTTTCACCCAGGTGTTCGACGTGCTGGTCGAACAGCTCGGGCATGCACCGGCCCAGGCCAGACAAATGATTGAACTGGCCGGACGGCGGAACCAGGCTGTTTCCACGCCGGAAGAATTGTTTGACCTGATTTTCCTGGAAAAGGACGTGTAGATGAGTGACCGGCTTTTGTCTTATTCATCCAGCCGTGACCATGTTCCCGATGGCAGGGGCATGATTTCAGGAAAACCGGTTGCCGAAGACCTGTCGCCTGAAATTGTCTCTTTACGGCCTTTGCGCTTCGAGGACTATGTGGGCCAGAAGGACAGCGTGGAAACCCTTAAAATCGCCATCCAGGCCGCCAGGATCAGGAACGAATCCCTGGATCACATCCTGCTGCATGGCCCGCCGGGTCTTGGTAAAACAACCATTTCCCATATCATTGCCAATGAAATGCAGGCAAAACTGACCGTGACATCCGGTCCGACCCTGGAAAAGGGCGGGGACCTGATAGGGCTTTTAACAAACCTGGGTGAGGGCGATATTCTGTTCATCGATGAAATTCACCGGATTCCCAAGGTGGTGGAAGAGTTTTTATATCCGGCCATGGAAGATTTCACGGTGGATTTTATTTTTGACAAAGGACTTCATGCCCGAAGTCATAGATACCAGTTGAAAAGATTCGTCCTGATCGGCGCCACAACCCGTGTGGGAATGCTTTCCGCCCCTCTGCGGGACCGGTTTGGTATCTTCAGGTCCCTTGATTTTTATTCCGACCGGGACCTTGTTATCGTGATCCGGCGTTCGGCCGCTTTGCTCGGTATACCCATTGACGATCCGGGAGCTGCATCCCTTGCAGGACGGTCAAGGGGGACTCCAAGGATTGCAAACCGGCTGCTGAAAAGGGTGAGAGATTACGCGCTGGTCAAATCCGACGGGAGGATCACCCGGGAAATCGTGGAGGCGGCCCTGGCACTGGAAGGAATCGATGATGCCGGACTGACCGTGCTTGACCGAAGTTACCTGAAAACCATAATAGAGTTCTACAAAGGCGGGCCGGTGGGAATTGAAGCTATTTCCGCCACACTGCAGGAAGAGACGGATACACTCGTGGATGTGGTGGAGCCGTTTCTGCTTAAAATAGGGTTTGTCCTCAGGACCTCCAGCGGCCGGAAGGCATCCTTAAAGGCATATGAACACCTGAATATCAAGGTGTAAACACAAATCCAGGGATATGATGATTTCAATACGTATTTTATTTAAATTTTCGGTATTGCTTTGGACAATGATCATGGCCATCATGATCACGGGATTTTTTTCCGCTGCTGTATCGGCCGGGCAGACAGTCCCGTCGGAGCTGGTAAGAATGCCGCCCGGCAGTTACGCCATCCTGGTTGAAAAAGAATCGCAGACCCTGTTTTTATATGGAACCGGTGATAAGGGCGGTCCGGAACTGGTATTCAAGGCGCCATGTTCCACCGGCGAGGCCCCGGGACCCAAGCGCAGGGTGGGGGATAAAAAAACGCCGGAAGGGGTTTATTTTATCACGGATGAATATGAAGACCGTTATCTGTCACCAATATACGGGAAAAAAGCCTTCCCAATGGATTACCCCAACTTCCTGGACCGCAGGTCCGGATGGAACGGCAGTGCCATCTGGATCCACGGCACCAACAAGGAACTGCTGCCCACGGATTCAAACGGATGTGTGGCCATGGAGAATGATGATATCATGTCCCTTGCATCCCATGTCGCATTGAATTTCACCCCTGTCATTGTGGTTCAGGAAATTAAGTGGGCGGATCCATCAGTGCCGGCCCGCGACAGAGAGTTGATAACAAAGCTCATCCGGCGCTGGGCGCACGCCCAGGCCCGGGAATCATACCATGCATATCTTGAAGCCTATGACCCTGTTTACCTGCCGGATATCAGCTGGTGGCCAGATTGGAACACCATGCGGCAGGAACTTGCAGGCAGTGAACAAAAGGCATTGGACATAATTACCGGCCGCCTTGGCATATACCGAACGTTGGACCAGGTGGCGGCTCTGTTTGATTATGCCGTTGAATTCAAGGGAAATACCCTGGTTATGGGACAGAAAAAGCTGTTTTTGACCCCGGTGGGAAACCCGGAGTACCGTATTGTCGGTGATGTCTTCCAGACCTATGCCGACGGGTATGACAGCGAACGGCACCCTTTGCTTTCTGCCGCGCTGAGGATAAAAACACCGCTTGAAGATGATGCGTTTTTTATCGAACTGGTCGAAAAATGGCTCAAGGCCTGGTCTTCGGCAGACATGGAAGCCTATGCCGCATTTTACGCCGATAATTTTGTTTCCGACGGAATGAACAAAGACCAGTGGGTCGACAGAAAAAAGAGGCTTGCACGCAAATACTCCTATATTCGAATAAGTGCCGGCAATTTCAAGGTCAGCAAGCAGGGCCGAAAATGCATTGTCCGGTTTTACCAGGATTATGAATCCAGTGGTTTCAGTACACAGGGAACCAAAACCTTAGTTTTTCACAAAAAAGGTGAGTCATGGAAGATATTTCAAGAGAGCTGGAAAGAGAACTGAAAACACATTCGAAGCCGGCCCCGTTCAAACGGACCAGGAAAAAGAAGGTGATCGTGGTCGATGATTTCGGGGAAATGACTTCCGGGCAGTGGATCAAGACAATGAACTGGTTTCTTCTGATTGTCAGCGTGGTTTTTTTTGCGGCCACCGGTGTTTTTTATTACCTTTATTCCCACCTGTCGGTTCAGTATGAAACTGCGCTGGAAAAACAACACACCATGGAGAGCCGGATCGATTTTTTGACCAGTGAAAAAGAGCTTTTGATGGCAAAGCTGGTGATCCTCGAAAACCGGCTGGGAGAAAAAACCGGTGAACTGCCCTCACAGGAGGATAAGCAGGAACAGGTTGCGGAAACAAACCCCCCTGAATCTGAGGCTGTTGCAGAACAAAAACCTGGTGCAGTGGAACAGGACATGGTGGAAGAATCTGAAAAAACGGTCTCAATAGAAGAGTTCCAGGTGCTCAAAGATGGAAAAAACGGCGACCTGCTGGTCAGGTTCGATATCAGGAATGTTTCAAAACAGTCCGGTGAGGTCGCCGGCTATATTTTTACAGTACTCAAGCCCGAAAGCACTGATACGGACAAGTGGCTTGTAGTGCCGTCCACCCCCCTTGAAAACGGGATACCCGGGATATATAAAAAGGGCCAGTATTTTGCCATTGCCCACTACAAACCGGTGAAGTTCAGGATAAAAAACCAGTCAGATCCCGATTTTTATACCAACGCCCTGATTTTTGTGTTCAATACAAGCGGTCGTTTGATTTTTCAAAAGCAGATAGACATCACAGAAGCAGAATAAATTTATGACCCTTAAAAAAACAGCATATATTTTTATAATGGTTTCAATGGTCATGGCTCTCCAGGCAGGATTGCCCCATGCCGCAGCACCCAGGAAAACCCATACTGTCTTTTTCCAGGGGCAGGAAAACGAGCTGCACGTTTACAGGGTCAACGGGGCAAATCCGGGCAAGACTCTTTTGATCATAGGCGGCATCCAGGGGGATGAACCGGGCGGATTTCTTGCCGCGGACCTGTATGTCGACTTTTCATTGAAAAAAGGCAATCTTATCGTGGTTCCCAGGGCCAATTTCCCCTCGATTTTAAAACGTGAACGCCAGATCAACCAGGACATGAACCGCAAGTTCATCAATGACAATGCCCCCAATTACGAGACCGAGGTGGTGGAGGTGCTCAAAAAACTGATCTGTCAAAGCGACTGTTTTTTGAACCTTCACGAAGGATCAGGTATTTACTCGCCTACCTGGGACAGCCAGATGAAGAATCCGAAGCGCTACGGTCAGTCCATTATAGCGGACACCGCATTTCTCGACACCCGGGGTGAGTCCGGGGTTATCGACATGGAAAAAATGGCCCGGCAGGTCATCGACATCATCAACCTGCAGATTACGGACCCGGAATACCGGTTCAATTTCAACAACCACCTGACCGGGACCGAAGAGAGCCTGCACAAGGAGCAGAGAGCTTCGGCAACCTATTATGCCATCCAGCAGTGCAGGATCCCGGCTTTCGGGATTGAATCCACAAGATCGCTGCCCCTGGAACAGAAAATCCGGCAGCACATATGGGCTATAAACGCCTTTATGCAAATACTGGATATTGTGCCGGAAACCCCGGGCATCGATCTCAACACACCTGCGCTCGAGTTCATGATCATTTCCGTCAATGATTCAATTCCTGTGGTGGTGGGCAATATGCAGCGCCTCACCATTCAGCCCGGGGACACCATAGAGGTGCATGACATTATAACCAATTACGAACGTGGCCTTAGCGTGAACGTGATCGGGGCGGGAAACGGATTCAATGACATGAAGAAAAAGCTGGTTGTACGGGAGTCGACAAGGATTGTGGCCAAAAAGGATTTTTACGAGTGCGGCAGTGTGTTTTTAGATATCGGCGCCCGGCGGTCCCACCAGACAGACCACCTGAAAGTGACAAGATCCAAGGCGGGCCCGGGAGATATTAAATACAAGTTCAAGATCAATGAAAAGACAGTGATAGTGGATAATTACGCCACGGTTACATTGACCGCAGGAGACAGGCTCATTATCGAAGACGTGATTTCCGGCAGCGTCGATCCATCCAGGTATGTCGTCAATTTCAAGGGCTTTGTCGGCAACAAGTCTCATAATTCAGGCGAGGACCGGGGATATGTTATCGATACAGGAAAGGATGTGCTGATGAAAAAATACGCCCTGGATGACAGGGGCCGGAAATATTATGTACTGATAACCTTGGACGGTAAAGAGGTGGGCAAGGTTTTCGTGGATATTCAATCTTGAGAAAACAGGAGAGTGAACAGTGGGAAGCAAAGACAAAAAGAACCTTTCAATTATCGATAAGGAACTGACAATTGAAGGTTCAATTTCAAGCTCGGGCAAACTGATCATCAAGGGCCGGATTACCGGTACTATCAAGGGAGACGTAATTATCATCGCCGAAGACGGGGAGGTAAATTCCGAAGAGGCCAAGGTGTCAAGCCTGACCATCGGCGGAAAGTTTCACGGCAATGTAACCGCGACAAAGGAACTGGTCATTCTTTCCACCGGAACCTGTTCCGGTAAAGTCGAGTGCAAGGACCTGATCGTGGAAAACGGCGGAATCCTGAATGCAGAAGTTTCCTGCAAGGCATCTGCAAAGCTTGAAAAAGGAAAAGATGCCTTGTCATACATGAAGAAAGAAGAGAAAAAAAGTGACCAGGCCATAGAATTATAAATTTTTCTTGACATAAACCTGAAAAACATGTAGACAATGCGGATTGTTTTCGAGAATAGGAGTCGTAAAAATTGAAGAAATATACATATAGCGCAAAAAGATCAGACAATCCGGAGAAATGGTGTGTAATCGATGCCGAAAACCAGGTGCTCGGCAGGGTGGCCTCCCAGGTAGCCTACCGCATCCGCGGTAAACACAACCCGCTTTATACCCCCCATACCGATACCGGTGACTGGGTGATCATTATCAATGCGGATAAAATACGTCTGACAGGCAATAAATGGCTGGAAAAGAAGTATTACCGGCATTCCGGATACATTGGCAGCCTCAAGGAGACAAACGCCAGGCAGCTGCTGGAAAAAAAACCGGAAGAGCTTCTTAAAAAAGCGGTAACCGGAATGCTGCCCAAAAACAGGCTGGGGCGGAAATTGAAGAAAAAACTCTATGTGTATGCAGGCGGTACGCATCCCCATGCAGCCCAGAAACCAGAGGTTGTTGAACTTTAAGAACATAAAGGGATTGAACGTCAATGGAAAGTGGAAACATATTTTATGCAACAGGCAAACGGAAAGAATCCGTGGCCAAAGTTTGGTTGATGCCGGGTGAAGGCAATATTACGGTCAATAACAGGCAGCTCGATGACTACTTTGATGTAAGCGGAACAAAAAATATTCTGGCTTCCCCATTGACCGTTACCCAGAAAACAGGGGCATTTGACATCAGGATCATGGTATCCGGTGGCGGAAAATCTGGCCAGGCTGGTGCAATCAAGCATGGTGTGGCCAAGGCGCTGGTACTTTCAGACCCTGATTTGAGAGGCATATTGAAAAGCCAGGGCTTTTTGACCAGGGATGCCAGGAAAAAAGAGCGTAAAAAATTCGGTCAAAAAGGTGCGAGGGCAAGCTTCCAGTTTTCAAAACGATAATTTTAATTTGTTTTTATCACCAGATCAAAAAAGGGGCAGTGACAGTCATTGCCCCTTTTTGTATTGAAAGACAGGGGCATGAACCAGACATTTTTATTTTATGATCTGGAAACCAGCGGCCTGAATCCCGCCTTTGACCAGGTACTGTCATTCGCCGCCGTCAGAACCGGTCCAAAGTTAAATGTTCTGGAACGGCACCAGTTTCTGGTCACCCTGAGAAAAGATATCATTCCTTCCATAGATGCGTTTTTGACCCATCAGCTGTCCCTTGACAGACTCGCTGCCGAGGGTATCGATGAATACGAGGCCGCCCTGCAGATACACCGCCTCGTCAATGAACCTGGCACATTGAGCATGGGGTACAACACCCTGGGATTTGACGATGTGTTCCTGCGGTTCATGTTTTACCGCAATCTTCTCGATCCCTATTCCCACCAGTATGCTGCAGGATGCGGCCGCCAGGATATATTTCCGGTAACCGTTCTCTATTATGTGTTCAAGCCGGATATCATCAGCTGGCCGCAGCAGGATAACAAGCCCAGTTTGAAACTTGAAAATATTGCCCGTGAAAACCGTTTTAATTTATCGGGCCGGGCCCATGACGCCATGAATGATGTCGATGCCACGATCGAGCTGGCGCGTCGACTGATGACCGATAAAACCATGTGGAAATATGCCCTGGGTTTTTTTGACAAGCGTGTTGACGAACAAAGATTTGAGCAGATCCAGAC
>CAYNHL010000075.1:0-18722 GCA_964397015.1 uncultured Desulfobacterales bacterium
AATATTGAAATAATAAAATTACAGCTGTTTAAAAAAATAGGGTGTGGAATGTCAGTTTCAAGCTCTTCATCCAAAAGCTTTGAAGCATTGCTGACCTGGCTGCTGCTGATTTCAAGTCCGCATAATTTCTTAAGAACTGAGGTGACCTTTCGAGTTGAGACTCCCTGGACATACATTTCTGCCATTGCAAGCGTTAGTGCCTTTTCACTGCGGATACCTTTTTTCAAGGCTGAAGGATAAAATTCGACTTCCCCACGAACCTGGGGAACATTCAGATGAAGCTTGCCCAATTTGCTTAACACCGATTTGTTCTTGAATCCATTGGCATAGCCCATCCGGTTTTCTGTACGCTGCCAAGGGTGAGCATTTAAGGCTGAGGATCTTTCAACTTTCATCGCTTCATTGATAAGGATGGACACCGCTTCTCCTAATCCTTCCATTCCATCTGAATTTATTATTTCAAAAATTGTTCGAATTGCTGTATCCTCTTTTTGCTGGGTCATTCTTTTGCTCCTTTTGTTTTTACTTGGTCGTTTAAATAAAAAGGAACTTTAAGCTTTGACCCAGCTTTTTCAACCCCAGGAATACAATTCCTGCTGGTCTGCTGGAAAATGAATTTACAGAAATATGCTTACACTATTGGATACTTTAGTGTAACATCTTGTCTGTAATTTTGAGCAACCGATTAGGAGCTTTTCATGGGACCTTCAAATTATCCCATGGAAGGCTCCGGGTTTTGGTTGAAAAAAGTGGGGTAACCGCAATGATCGGTTTATTTTCTTTGAAGATTATTCTTACTTTTTCGCTGACAAAGATACGGTAAATTTTGGGCGCATAACAATCTTCAAAAACCTTCTTAATTTGGTTAAAGCAAGGTTCAACCAGGGCATGAACCCATCAGAAGTTCAAATAACCAGATCATGTCTCCAGTTACCGCTGATATTTTTTTACATGTGATAACCCTTTTGACGTGGGTTTTTCCCTTGACAAAAATATTTCACTGATTCTAATATGTTATATTCTCTGCTGTCCTGTTGAATCCTGAATCTGAAGCCGTTCTTTTCATGCTGAATTCACAGCCGCCGGGATAGATTCCTGCCAAAGAGAATGAATGATTGCAACCTTTTTGAAAAGAGGTCACCATGATTATTTCAAGTGCTTTTTGGGCAAAAAGTTTCTTGTCTCCAGATGATACCGGTATTGTAACTACCGGGGCAATGAAAAAACAGGCGGCAAAAAAAGGATTAAAGCTGTTTTTGGCCTTTTTGCTTTTGGTCCTGTGTTTCCCTGCCGGTGTGGCGGCTAATACTGTGGGGTTCACCGCCAGTCCTCAACTCGGAGTTGCTCCCCTTGAAGTCACTTTTATCGACCGGTCCGTATTCAACCAGACGGTTGAATCAAAAACATGGGATTTTGGTGACGGCAACACCCTTTCTGCCTGCGAAAACCCTGTCACCACGCATACATACCAGGAACCAGGTGTATATACCGCCACCCTGATCTATGCTGTGCTGTACGGCCATACACACCGTGCGAGAAAAACCATAACCGTTACCCAAGCCCCAAACCAGCCTTCCTTGACAGAGCCTGAAGACGGCACGACTGGTACGTCAAGGACTCCCATGCTCAAGACAGGAGCGTTTTCAGACCTTGACGAAGGTGAGCGGCATTACATGACCCAGTGGCAGGTCAGTACTTTATCGGACTTTTCTTCTCTTGTCCTGGATATCATCTCCATGGAGCATTTGACATCCCTGCCGGTGCCCCTGCTGATGCTTCTTGAGAACACAACCTATTACTGGCGGGTCAGGTTTTATGACTCTAATTCCTTTGCATCTGAGTGGTCTGAAACCTTTTCCTTCACCACGCTGATCACACAGGAGGACCAGAATGCCAACGGGATTCCGGATGCATATGAAAACAGCACTGTCGACCTGGACAATGACGGACAGGCAGATTCTACACAGTCCCATATAAAAAGTCTTAACACGGCGGTGGGAAACGGGCAGATGGGGGTCTCGAGCCAGGGGTCTTCGACGATCACTTCAACCCCTGAAATCACAACAGTCGATCCAGAGAGCATATCGAACGTATCCCTTCCCCACAGCGCCCCCCTTGGACTGTTCGGTATGCGCCTGAAGGTTGCAAATCCGGGTGACACAGCCGAACCCACGGTCTATTTTTCCCAGGCGGCTCCCCAGGATGCCTCGTGGTATGCATATAACAGCGTCGCCGGCTGGTACGATTATGCGGATTATGCTACTTTCAGCCAGGACAGAAAATCCGTTCGCCTCTCTTTGACGGATGGGGGGGCGGGAGACGCTGATCAGGTTGCAAACGGCGTTATTGTAGATCCCAGCGGGTTCGGCATTGCCTCCTGGATCAAGGGAACCATATCGGATTCTCTGACAGACGATCCGGTCACTCCCGCCGCTGTCCGTATTCCGGATATAGGTGTCGGTTTCAGCTCCGCTTTGGACGGTCAATACCTTGGGATGCTGCTGCCCGGTACCTATGATCTCGACATTTCCGCAGCTGGGTACGAGAGCCTCAGCCTGCAAGATATCCAGGTTTCGGAAGCAAGCATCACCACCAGGGATGTCTCGTTGGTCAAAAAGGCCAGGATAACAGGCCTGTCGATTTCCGGCACCCAGGAGACCTTCAATAACATAGACTTTACAGTCGATGCTGAAAGTGATGCCGAAACTCTCTATTACAGGTTTTCATGCCATCCCGATTACGGCACCGACGGGTATGACAACACCCAGTGGACAAGCATGACCAGCACGGAGTGGGTCACGACATCGAACATAAGATATAAGTTCCGGCAGGCGGGTAAATACATTGTAGTCGTCTGGGTCACAACGGACGTTGACAATATGGATCAAGGTAGTGTCGCCATTGCAGGCACCTATATCGAGATAGGGGGGACATGCAGGTCACAGTTTTCAGGTTTCAGCGTTTCCGGCAGCCAGGTACAGGACAGTGCCGTTACGATTTCGGTCAATGGGCTGAACACCTGCACCGATGACCTGTATTACCGTTATTCGGTCCATCCGCATTACGGGACATCCGGGTACGACAACACGCAGTGGACCCTTATGACTCCCCAGGAATGGAGTTATAACAACAATGTTTCACATACCTTCACACAGAGCGGAAAATACATCGTCGTTATCTGGGCCACTTCGAGTCTGAACAGCACGGATCCTACAGGTATCCCCATACTGGGATGGTCCATGGATATCGAATAGGCCCCTGGTCAGATTTTTTCTCCGCACTGGGGACAGAAGTTGAAATCCTCTCCGGCAACAGGGGTTTTGCAGGCCTTGCATGTCATTGGCAGCGGCCCGAGTTTGACCAGAAGTTCCCCTTTTCTGACAGGCACCATTTTTTTGTCGGATTTATAGTCAGCTGTTTTCACGACACTTTCCACAATACCGTCAACAGCCGATATCACAGCCTTTTCCTGTTTCATGATGGTGATGTTGAAAAGTTCCTCGCCCGCCTTGACCACGTCTCCGGGTTTGACGTACATGATCCACAGGTCTCCGTTGGAAGGAGATGCCGCGTGATAAGGATTGTCCGGGTCCGCCATCTGGATGGTTCCGGCAGTCTTGCCGGAGGCTTCGGCCACTTTTACCGTGTGAAGGAAAATTTCGTCATCCAGGGTATACCTGACCAGGGACATGCCGGTTTCATCGGGTGGTTCGATTCCAAGTATTTTCATGGCATGCGGTTTGCCATCCGTGTCGGTGAATGAAAGATCCCGCCCCGGAACAAGGCCTTCGAACCAGACATCGAGAGGTACGCGGTTGGGATTGCCGAATTCGTGTCGGAATAAAACTGTCTTCAAGGCGTCTGCAGGGTGGTTCAGGTACATTACCACCTCTTCCTTTGTAGGGATACGGCGGATCCTATTTTCAAGAGCCCGGGTTTCTTCCTCGATATCGAGGGGAGCTAGCCCGTCCAGGGGAGAGAGAGTCGTCCTGGATGAAAGGGCTTTTTTGAATTGTTTCCCAAATGCGCTTTCATATACCCAGTCCGGAGGAAATCCCAGGGGAAGCCGTCCGAATTTTCCGAGCAGCAGGTTCCTGAAGGCATCATTGCTGTCTTTGTACAGCAGTAGCCGCTCTTTTTTCATTTCATCGCTCAACTTTTCTTCAGGTGTTGAGATAACGGTCTCCAGGACCCAGAGAAGCTGACGGACTTCATCTTCACCTCCTCTTTCGAACGCACCTGTCACGGCAAGAAAAGCCGTGTTCCAGGTTATCTGGGAGCCGGGAGTTACATCATGGTACCTGACAATCCGGCGTGTTCCTGCCAGAAATCTGAGCATGTGTGGCAGAAGGTGGATATAGCCCTGCTGCAGTGCACCTTCCTGTGAGGAAGATGTAGCTCCGCCGGGCATGCCATGGTGGATCACGTCATGATCGATTCCCTGGAAATACGGGGCGGTATAACGGTCATACCAGGGCATTATCTGTTTGAGCACAAAATTGCAGTCCCTTATCATTTCCTTGTTCAGCCGTGTTTCAAGTCCCAGTTCTTCTTCAATATAGGCGGCTGTGGACAGTACCTCTCCCTGGCCGTACCACCTGACGGCCGCCCCGATGGCCGTGTCCACGATATGGGCGCCTGCCGCTGCGGCAGCTCCCACGGCGGGAACAAAAAGCCCGTCCGTGCAGTGACGGTGGTAATGGATCACAAGGTCAGGGTATGCATTGCGGATTTCCGCCACCAGGCTGGAGATGAAGCGCGGCGGGCAAACACCGGCCATGTCCTTGAGTCCCAGGATGAAATTTTTCTGTGCCTGTTCCAAAGACATGCCGGACACGTCGGCCGCCTGCCTGACGATCTCTTCCACCACATCAAGGTAATGGGGAACATCGAAGCCGCTGGCCCAGGAAAGGGAAACAGCAGGTTCAAAGACGTTTTGCCGGGAATTCATGACGACTTCAGCCAGCGGCCTCATGTTTTCAACATGGTTCAAAAAATCAAAACACCGGACAATGTCATGGTGTTCGCAGATGGCCTCGCTGGTGAGCTGCATCAGGTTTTTCGGCTGGGGCTTGTACCCCAGCAGGTTTGTTGATCTTACAAGGATCTGTTTTGGAGTCAGCGGAGCAAACTGGTTCCATACCCTTGCTTCGTTGAACGGGTATGTCATATTGGCCATCATGGCCACGTGGAAATGGGCGCCTCCTCCGTTTTCCAGGGAGAAAAAACCGCACCGGTCAAGATATGGTCCGATTATCTTGTCTTCTGCCAGGCGGAACCGGTTTCCGCTGTTTGACTGGGTGATATCCCTCGTCGTGGTGTCGCAGAAATGGACAAACCCGGAATCCCTGACAAAATCGATTAGAGCCCGGCCGTCTCCCCTGGGATATATTCCCTTTTCCGGAGCAGATTCCAGGGCCGGCAGCACCGGGTCAAACACCCCGACTCTTTTGTCTGAAGCTCCCCTGTACTCGGACAGTTGGATGTGGGGATTGTATCCCATCGCTGATATATCAGCCATGAGCCTTGTCAGGCGAAGGGCTTCGGACTCATTGTCACGATAATACATAAGCTCGGGTGTTTTTTCAACAAACCTGGTGTCATACCGGCCTGACTGAAAAACAGTATTTGATACGATTTTCTGGTGGAATGGAATGGTCGTTTTCAGTCCGCCGATAATATATTCTTTCAGGGCCCGGTTCATGACAGCAAGGGATTTCTGCCAGGTTTCCCCGTGAGCGATGAGCAGGGAGGCAGCGGAATCATAGTTGGACGGGAATTCGTATCCGCCGGCAATGCAGGTATCCAGCCGGACTCCCGGTCCGCCGGGCGAGATATATCTTGCAATAGGCCCGGAATTGGGGGCAAAATCATTTCTAGGGTCTTCACAGTTGATGCGGACCTGGATGGCATGGGCCACCGGCCTGGTTTTTTCCTCGCTGAATCTCAGCCTCGATCCAAAAGCAACTGCGATCTGTTCTTCGACAAGGTCGATGCCGTAACGGCATTCAGTGATACCGTGTTCCACCTGGAGCCTTGTATTGACCTCGATCAGGTAAGGGTTCAGGTCCTGGTCCACCAAAAATTCCACGGTGGCCAGGGAATAATACCCCACTTGTTTTACCAGGGCGGCGGCATATTCCTTAAGACGGCGCCTGAGGTCACCGGTCATTTCCGGCCAGGGCGACGGGGTTATTTCAACGAGCTTCTGGTGGTTGCGCTGGACGGTGCAGTCTCGTTCATCAAAAGCGAATACATTGCCGTACTGGTCGGAGATGACCTGGATTTCGATGTGACGGACCGATGTGAGCAGTTTTTCTACATATATCCTGGGATTGCCAAAGGATGCCTGGGCCAGGACCGCTGCCTTGGAAAAGGCGGTATCAAGCTGGTCCATGTCATGGATTTCATATATCCCCCTGCCGCCCCCGCCGCCTTCCGCCTTTAGCATGACCGGGAGTCCGAGTTCAAGTGCGATCCCGCGGGCCTCCTTTGCTTCGACTGCATCCAGGGATCCCGGTACCACGGGAATATTGAGCTTTCTGGCCAGTTCCCTTACCTTTACCTTGTTCCCTAGAAGCTTCATGGGTTCCGTGGGCGGGCCTATGAACAAAATACCCTTGTCTGCACATTTTCTGGGAAACCCTGCATCCTCGGATGCAAATCCCCATCCCGGATGGACAGCTGTGACATCATGCTCTCTGGCCAGTTTCAATATCCGGTCTATTTCAAGATAAGCCCTGGGATTTTCCCCAAGAAGAATCAGTTCCTGTGCGCCTGATGTGAACGGTGCGGTTTTGTCGACATCGGTGACGGTCAGGACGGGTATGGCCTTCAGCTCTTCGCTGATGGAGCGGATAATCCGCCTGGCCGTGATGCCGCGGTTGGCCACCAGGATTTTTTTACCCTGTATTTCCCTGACAACCTGCTCAAATGTCTTTTCTGTCATGCAAAAACTCCTTTTAAAAAATCATCATGCCACCCGGGGAACAATACGTCCTGAAATGATATGTGATACGCCGGCTGCAGTCTGTATGATGAGCCGGCCTTGAGGGTCAATGCCCAAAATCCTTACCGGTTCTCCGGCTTTGCCGTTATGCTGCAGGACCACAACATCATCTTTCCAGGCCAGGACCGCATTTATCCGCCGGGCGGTCTGAGCCGGATCGGCAATCATGGCTGGAAATTCTCGCAGGATGTATTCCAGAAAAAGGGACCACAACCCGAAAGCTTCCATATTTATACCAGATTCGTGTAAACTTCCAGCCTTGACAGGAAAAATTTTTTTTATGTCAAGGCTTTCCGGGACCATGAAAAGGTTCATGCCGATACCGGCCATGATGCCGGCCTGTTTTGTTTCAATCAGGATTCCGCCAACCTTGCAGTCATCGATCATGATATCATTGGGCCATTTGATACGGGCCGGCAGGCCTGACTGTTCCAGGGCAAGGACAAGGGGCAGCGCCATGGCCTGGGACAGCAGGCCACCAAGGCTTTGTGCAGGGCCGGGGATCCTCATGCTGACAGACAGGTTTCCGCGGGGGGAAATCCACGGTTTTCCCATTTGTCCCCTCCCCATGGTCTGTTTCTCAGCCAGAACCCAGGCGAACTCAGGAAACCTTTTTTGACTGTAAAGTTCCCAGGCAATGTCCATGGTGGAGCTGCACGCCTGGATTCTGTATCCTGTGACACCCTTCAGTGTCTGTTCGACCAGGCCCTTCATATTCTTGTCTCAGGTGGGGTTCGCATTCATTGGCGCGGCGCTATATGACTCCCTGGTCCAGCATGGCCGTGACCACCTTTTCAAATCCGGCGATATTGGCACCGGCCAGGTAGTTTCCTGAAAAACCGTATTCATCGGCAGCGTCCAGGCAGCTGTTATGGATACGCTTCATGATGGTTTTGAGGCGGTCGTCAACCTCCTTTCTCGACCAGCTCAAGCGCATGCTGTTCTGGGCCATTTCAAGGCCAGACACAGCTACGCCGCCGGCATTGGCAGCCTTGCCGGGACCATACAGGATCCCGCTGTCCAGAAAGGCGGCCACTGCATCTGCGTTGCACGGCATATCCGCTCCTTCGCAGACCAGGCTCACGTTGTTGTCGATCATGTTGGAGGCATCCTTACCGTTGATTTCGTTCTGCGTGGCACAGGGAAAGGCGCAGTCCGAGGGTATGGCCCACATGGGCTGATGATCAAGCGATGAATCCCGCTCTGTGTATTCTGCATCAGAATATTTGTTGATATAGTCCTTTATGCGGCCCCTTCTAAGGTTTTTGAGCCGCTTGACATAATCCAGCTTGCCCGCGTCAATGCCCTCCTCGTCATATATATATCCCGAGGAATCCGAGAGGGTAAGGACAGTCGCGCCAAGTTCGATCAATTTTTCCGCTGTGTGCTGTGCGACATTGCCCGAACCGGAGATCAGGCATTTTTTGCCTTCCAGTGATTCGCTGCGTGTGGCCAGCATTTGTGAGGCAAAATAGACAGTGCCGTAGCCGGTTGCTTCCGGCCTGATCAGGCTGCCGCCAAGCGTAAGGCTCTTGCCCGTGAGGATACCTGAGAACCTGGAGTTGATTTTTTTATACATTCCGAACAAAAAGCCTATTTCCCGGGCTCCCACACCGATGTCGGCCGTCAGGATATCCTTGTCAGGGCCTACATGTCGATGCAGCTCGGTCATGAATCCCTGGCAGAAACGCATGATTTCGCGATCGGATTTTCCCTTGGGGTCAAAATCCGATCCGCCGCAGGCACCGCCCATGTTCATTGTGGTAAGGGCATTTTTAAATACCTGCTCAAAAGCCAGAAATTTGATGATGCTCAGGGAAACGGAGGGATGGAACCGCAGACCTCCTACATATGGGCCTATGGCGCTGTTCATGCCCACCCTGAACCCCCTGTTGATCTGTACCTGGTCCTGGTCATCCACCCATGGCACGCAGAACATGAAGACTTTTTCCGGTTCTGTTATCCGCTTGAGTATGGCTTCCTGCCGGTATTCGGGATTTTGGTCAATTAAGGGCTTGACCGATTCTAGCACGGTTTCCGCAACCTGGTGAAACTCGTGCTCGCCCGGATTCCGGGTCTTTATAAAGGAAAGAATATCAGACATGGCATTCTCCTGTTTGGCTCCTGTTGGTTATGAATCAATTATCTTCATGGCTTCGTCACGATAGGCATCCATGACATAGGAAATTCCGGTGATCCTGGCGCACTCCTCGGTCAAGGCGAAAATATCCTGGCGGCCGATATGGGGTACGCTCCAGTTGCGTGATCCGGCCATGATCTGCTGGAGACCGACCTTGATTTTATCCACGGCGCTGTATATGCCTATGGCCCCAAGGGGCAGGTCTTCTACATCGTTGCCGTATTTTTCCTTTAACACTTCATAACTCATGAATATCTCTTCTTTGGTGGTGCCGTACCTGGATACGGTCGACGGCAGGCCGCCGTCTTCGTTCCTCAGCCAGCGTTCGGTGTTCTTGCCGACCATTCCCGGAATCATCAGCGCCCGGCCCATACAGACGGCTTTGCAATACGGGGCTCCCAGGGCCAGGGCCTTGAACACATGGTCCTCGGATGAAAATCCGCCTGCAAATGCGATGTCCGGCACCGGCATTCCCCGTTGCGCCAGCCGGTCGCACAGTTCAAAAGCCATGGAGTGAAGGTAGATAGATGGAATACCCCACTCCGACATCATGCGCCAGGGGCTCATACCGGTGCCGCCTGGTGCTCCGTCAATTGTCAGAAGGTCTATTTTCGCCTCACTTGCCCACTTTATGGCCATGGCCAGCTCCCGCATGGGATAGGCACCTGTTTTGAGGGTGACCCGCCTGGCCCCGAGCTGCCTCAACCGGGCCACTTCCGCCATAAAGCTTTCCCTGTCGATGAACCCGAGGCGGGAATGGCGTTCAAACTGCTTTAGGGGACCGGCCTTGAATGCAGCCTGAAAGGCAGGCTCTTCCGGGTCGGGGGTGACGATGTAGCCGCGTTTTTTTAATTCAATGGCCCTTTTAAGGGAATTGACCTTGATTTCACCGCCAATACATTTGGCCCCCTGTCCCCATTTGAGTTCGATGGTTTCCACGCCCAGCTTTTCAATGACATATTCAGCCACGCCGTTTCGGGTATCCTCCACGTTCAGCTGGACCAGGATATCACCGTACCCTTCATGGAACCGCCTGTATTCATCGATCCGCCGCTTCATTTCAGGAGAATTCGTCACTTTGCCGTTGCGGTCGATTTCCAGGTCGGGATCTATGCCGCATACATTTTCACCGCAAACAAGGGTAATACCGCTTATTGCGGCTCCGATGGCAAAATGTTCCCAGTTTTTGCGGGCGATATCCGTGCTGCCCAGCGCGCCGGTAAAAATTGGTACTTTCATTTTTACCCGGTCACTGACCCCGTATTCGGTTTCCGTATTGACGGCCGGGAAAGTCGCTATATCAGGGTCAGGTTCGATACCCTTGGCACCCAGCGCATATCCCATGATGTTCAGGTGGGAATAATCCACCGGATAATCTTTGTCCGCACCTGCGGTGATACTGCCGAACGGTTCTGGATACAGCAGCTCCCTTCCCCTGAAGGTTGCGTGGAACATGTCGCAGTTGCCTTTGCATCCGTCGATGCAGCGGCTGCATATCCCGGATTGCGGGGCAATGTCGCGGGAACGGTTTTTTGTCTGCAGCGCATCATTGGCATTGGGCCTTTGCAGATTCATAATACCTCCTTGTCTATAGGATTGAATGGTTGGCTGTATAAAGTCTTCCCGGCACAAGACAGTTCCTGAAGAAATTTACTGCGGACCGTTCATGCCGGGACGGGTTGTCAGGCTTCTTATGCCTATAACAATTGCCCGGCCTGTTCAAGTTAAAAATTTATGATGAACATGAAAAATTTTTCAATATTTTTTCCGGGATGAAAATCCTTTTCCAAGGACATTGAAGGTGTTTTCCGTTATCAGGAATGCATCCGGATCAATATTGAAGGTAAGCTCTTCCATGGGTTTTATCTGGTAATTGTTGACAACGGTCATGATGATTTCTCTATCTGCCCCGGTGTAGGCACCGGCGCCTTTTATCAGCGTCGCACCGCGCTTGAGCTTTCTGGCGATTTCCTTGACGATCAGCCGGGGTTTATTGGAAATGATGAAAATCATTTTCCGCTGGTTGAACAGGGTCATGAAATAATCGATAACCTGGGACGTGATATAGCTCATGGCCATGGAATAAAGGATCAGGTCGGTTTCAAGCAGGCCGAAACTCAAGGCGAACAGCACAAAGTTAAAACTAAAATTATAGGTACCGATCCGTATGCTGTATTTCTGGTTCAATATGATCGAGATGATATCGTTGCCGCCGGCGGACCCTAGTGACCGGAACACTATTCCGCTTCCAGCTCCGACAATGGTACCTCCGGCAAGCACAGCAGGTATCATGGCCTGTATCGGGAATTCAAACTGGATCAGGTCGATGACAAGGGTCAGGACGACGGCACCGTATATACTGTATAAAAGGAACCGCCTGCTGACGAACAGGTACCCTGCGATGAACACCGGGATGTTCAAAATAATGTACCAGGTTCCGGGAGTCAGCAAATTGGTGTAGTAATAGAGCAAGAGCCCCATGCCGGAAAATCCGCCGGTTATCAATCCATGGGGGATAACGATTGCTTTCAAGCCGATTCCGATAACAAAACTGCCGATGGTGATTAAAAACAGGTTCCAGGGAATTGAGTAGCTCAGTTTCTGTATATTCATTGTGATCCTCATTTTTTGAAAAAAGGGTCCTCAAATACTATAACCGGCATATTAAATCAATGCTTTTTGAAAAGCGAACAAAAAAAATGTCCCTGGATTTGGTTTTGCAAAATTTCAGGTTTCATACTATACTTGAAAACGTCTTTTTTCAAACAATGCGGAATTGTCATCCTAAGATCCCGGGGAAAATACACATTATGACCAAATCCATAGAAACTGTTCATGATCCTGCTTTCAAGATTTACCACGAACTCATGGCCAACAAGGTGCAGGATATTTTGCTGGTATCCTGTCCCTACGATGCATTCATCATGGAGGAGGACGGGCGGCTGTCCACCAGGATTATAAATGAATACAAGGGCCTGAATTTGTCAAAACCGCCCATGCTGACCTGGGTATCGTCTGCCGGCGAGGCTTTTGAAAAGCTGTCCAGGCGCAAGTTTGACCTGATCATAGTCATGCCGAGCCTGGATGAAATGACCGTATACGAATTTGCAAAGACGGTTAAGGAAAAATATCCCGAACTTCCCATTTTCATGCTGATCTACAATACAGCGGAGCTGCAGCGGTATATCATGTCCAACGGCACCGAGACCGCCATTGACCGCACTTACCTGTGGGGAGGGAACGCAGACCTGCTCCTGGCTATTGTCAAAAACCTCGAAGACAAGATGAACGTGGAGTTTGACACCGCAAACGCCAATGTCCGCGTGATTATCCTTGTGGAGGATTCACCTTATCATTTTTCCTCTTTTCTGCCGGTACTGTACAAGGAAATCGTCATGCAGACCCAGTGCGTTATTGATGAATCGATAAATGAAGAACAGCGCCTGCTGCGCATGCGCGGGCGGCCGAAAGTACTTTTAGCCCAGACCTATGAAGAGGCGCTCCAGATATATGAAACCTACAAACCCTATGTCCTGTCAGTTTTTTCGGATATGAGGTTTCCAAAGGACGGGCAGATTAATGACGAGGCAGGTTACCTGTTAATGAAAAAGATCAAGTCCCAGACGCCCGAGATTCCTTTGTTGAGCATGAGCACGGAAGAAAGTGTAAGGGAAAAGGTGACAAATATCCCGGCCGTGTTCATCAACAAGAATTCCTTGAACCTGCATGACAAGATCGGTAAATATTTTACAGAGTACTTGGGGTTCGGCCCTTTTATTTTCAGGCATCCCGACGGCATGGAAATCGCCTGCGCCGACACCCTTCGGAGCATGGAAAAGATTCTGCCCTCGATTCCGGACGAGTCCATCGTGTTCCATGCCCGGAACAATGATTTTTCAAGGTGGCTGATGGCCCGCTCTGAAATCGATTTTGCCATAAAGCTCAAGCCTTACACCATCGATGATTTTTCCACCCCTGGTGAATTGAAATCATTTTTGATCGAGAGTATCCGCCTAAGAAGGAAAGGATCGAGCAAGGGTGTCGTCATCAATTTTGAGGCAGACAAGTTTGATTCGGATACGGATTTCATGAAAATCGGCAGGGGGTCTCTGGGCGGAAAAGCCAGGGGCCTTGCGTTCATGGCATCACAGTTGAAAAAAGATACCCGGTTGAGCGACGCTTTCCCTGAAGTGGAGATCAGTATCCCCCGAACCTTTGTTATATCCACCGAAGGTTTTTTGAACTTTATCGAAGAAAACAGCCTGTTGGATCTTCTGACATCGGGCCGTGAGTTTTCCGATGACGAAATTATCGAGCATTTTGTGGCGGCACGGTTTCCGGCATGGTTGAAAACCAATCTGAAAAGCTACCTGGAAAACGTGAATTTCCCCATTGCAGTGCGGTCTTCCAGCCTGTTCGAAGATGCCCATTACCAGCCTTTTGCCGGGTTGTACAAAACCTACATGCTGCCCAACAGCGACCCTTCCCTTGAAAGGAGACTGGACCGGCTGACCCTGGCAATAAAACTGGTATATGCTTCCACCTACCTGAAGGCCCCCCGGTCTTATGCAAAAAGCACCATGCACCGGACGGAAAATGAAGAAATGGCCGTTATCCTCCAGGAGATCACGGGTACCAGTTATAAAAATCTGTTTTATCCGGCTATTTCGGGGCTGGCCCAGTCATATAATTTTTATCCCATTTCGCACCTCAAGGCTGAAGACGGTATTTCCCACATTGCGCTCGGGCTTGGCAAGATCGTCATGGAAGGGGGGAAAACCCTGCGGTTCTGTCCCAGGTATCCCCAGTTTCTGCCCCAGTTCTCCATTGTGCCTGATATGCTGGAAAATGCCCAGAAATTTTTCTACGCCCTTAAAATGGATGATTTTCCAGAAGATGACCGGTTTATCAGCCGGGCCATGGACGATCTGACCCTTGAAAAGATCGAGATCAATTCCGCCGCAGACCATCCCATGGTCCAGGCATTGTGCTCCACGTTCCATGTCCAGGACAACAAGATAAGGGATTCGTTTTCAAAGCGGGGATTTCCTGTCCTGACCTTTGCACGTATCCTGAAATACAATGACTTTCCCCTGGCCCGGATACTGGAAGAGGTTACCCGCATCGGAAGCAAGTGGATGGGGACATCGGTCGAAATCGAGTTCGCCGTCAAGCTGCCGGATGACGAAACTCCCAGGCCGCGCTTTTCACTGCTCCAGATCCGCCCCATGGGCCGGTACAAGCAGAATCTTGGGGTTGATATCTCTCAGGCCGATATTCAAAAGGCATTCTGTTACTCTTGCATGTCCCTGGGAAACGGGGATTACAAGGATATCTTTGATATCGTCTACGTGGACCCCAAAACCTTTGATCCTGCCAGGACAGTGGAGATAGCTTCTGAAATAAACCGCATCAACAGCCTTTTCAATGATACGGATAAAAAATACGTGCTTATAGGACCGGGCCGGTGGGGATCATCCGACCGGTGGCTGGGTATACCGGTCGTATGGAACGATATCTCGAATGTCGGGGTCATGGTGGAAACCACCATTGAAAGTATCAAGGCGGACCCGTCACAGGGATCGCATTTTTTCCAGAACATCACCTCCCTTGGAATCAGCTATATCACCGTGTCTGACAAAGGAGACGATTTTATTGATTACAACTGGCTTGGCCGCCATGACTGCAGTAACCAGACAACCTATCTCAAGCACATCTCGTTTGAAAAGCCTTTCCGGATCCTGGTGGATGGCAAGACATCCCAGGCGGTGTTCCTTCCCTACGAGCCGGAGGAACCCCCGGACCTGATGCCGGATGTCCCTGTGGTGGATCATTCCTGAACATATCTTGGATAGGTTTTTTTGGCTGATTTTGCCGCGTCCGGATCCACTTCAAGGGTCAAAAACGGCTTTTCTTTACTGGTCAGTCCGCACACAGCGCCGCGCTCGGGTTCGATTATCCAGCCGGTACCGCCAAAATCCTCTCCCGGCACGTTAGGACCGTTGAAGTTGGAGGACAGGCACCAGGCACCGGCTACAATGGCAGCCGCCCTGCCTCCGGGCACCCAGATATCTTCTTTTGAGGCGGGCGTGGCCCTGGGGCAGACCAGCAGGTGAATGTCCTGGGAGATATACTCCCTGGCACGGGTGGTAAACCACAGTTCAGTGCAGATGAGAAAACCGATATTGACACCGTTGATACGGGCCACCCTGAAGTCGCCGTTACCCCGCTGGTACCAGGAGGCTTCAAAATAACCGGGCTCGTCTGGCAGATAGTATTTTTCATGGCACGGCATGATTCCGTCCTGCCTGGTCCAGATAAATCCCTGGTTCAACCGGCGGTTGTCCAGTATGACCGGCCGGGAGCCGATCACTGTTTCCACGGGGAGTTCGTCAAGTTTGCGGCACCATTTTTCATGAGCCTTTGCCGCGTTGTGCCACAGGTCCGGGTCCACTTTGTCAGACCTGGTGATCCATTCGTGAAAGGGCATTTCCGGCAGCAAGAGCAGGTCGGATCCGCTGGATTCAAGGTGCGAGGCCAGGCTGTGCCAGGTGTCATCGGTCTTTGTCCAGGTGTCGGGCAGTTCACATACGGTTACTTTCATGGTTTTTTCCTCGGATAGGTTTAAACTGTCGACTAATACCGGGTCACAGGGAAAAAATCAAGAATTTCAAGATTCTTGATTTAGAAAACAGCTAAATTTTTACTCGCCTGGATAAAAATCAATGCGGTCGCGGCAGCTTTATGCCTCAGAGGCAACAAAACTCCACCTGCAAAATTTTTATATGCGATTCCCCTGTTTACAGTAGGTGCCTGACTTGACAAATTCAGGCGTGTTCGATATTCCATTTTCAGGATTACCTGATGCAACCCTTGGTCAATGAACTATTCTGGAGGGAAAATGAAAAAATGGTATCTGAGTACAGCACTGTTTTTTATACTTTTCCTTGCCTTTCCCGCTCAGGCAGGTTTGAACCAGTATCTAACGAAAAACCGGATTCTGGATGGATTCTGGAATGATACCGGAACCCGCCTGGTCACCATTACGGAAAATCGGATCGACACCTGGCGGATTGAAAAAAAAAAGGCGGTGCGGGTGGGCACCATTGACGAGGCCAAAAGCCGGACCGAGGTGTTCCGGGGAAAGAACGCCCGGTTCCTGACCGATACAGGACGGCCCTGGGCCGGTAAAAATTATAACCTGACACTGTCTTGGGATGGGCAGTACTGGGCCTACATCCCCCCGCCTCGGGCCAAAGACCCGAATCGGAAAACCATTGTGGTCAACCGGTTTGATCACACTTATCAGCCCGGCGATACCTCAGGTCATGCAGTAATGCTGCCGCTGCCGACCGGAAGAGTGGGAAAAATCTATCTGGCCTTTTCTCCGGATGGAAAAGAACTGGCCGCCTGTATGGCAGTGAAAAAAAAATACGATTTTTTTCTTTTCATCTGGTCCCTGGACAGCGGCCATATCCTGAAAAAAGTCCGCCTCTTTCAACCTGAAGGCAAAAATCAGCTACTCGACTATAACTTAGTGAAATGGAACAATGAAGAAAAAATTGGCATCCCGAAAGGGTGGCTCTCCTATTCTCCGGACGGGCGGTATCTGGTTACAGGGGGCAGGGGCATGTTCAAAAAATACTTTGATGACGGCGGTGGCTACTGGGCCGATAACTTACAGGATGTGCGCATCGTCCTGGACCGGGCGACCCTGGATCCGGTCTGGTTCGATAGTGAGAAAAAATATCCGGAATATGTGGCTTTCAGCCGGGATGGCCGCATCGCTTTTGTAAGCTATTGGAATGATGATCATATCAATACCTTCTCCCTTCCCGGCATAAAAAAGGCCGAGCCCTTCAAAAATTACAGCGGATTGTCGCTTGCTGCCCCCGGCCCCCCGGGTCTTATAGGGGATGTCTTCTCTGGAGTGTTCAGAGAGTACCTGGTGGATACGGACCGGACACCGGTGTTTACCAAGCGCATGGAACGCTCTGTTCCCGATCCGGTCCTGGACCTGGCCTATAATGGGACAGAAGGATTGTGGTTAGTGCTCACCCGTAAAAAAGGGCTCGGGTTCAAGGCCGGCGACCCTGAGAGCGTGGCGGCTGAAAAACTTATAAGAGAGGCTCTTGACATGATACAGGCCGGTTTTGTGGAGGCCGGTACCGACTCTCTGATTGCGGCCCTGGCCGCAGCCCCGGAAGGCGGCCGGAAGATCGTAACGGCCAGTTTGATGTTCCGGACCCTGAAAAAGGTGCCTGCGCAGTTCAGGGCCCGCGTCCTTGCAGATCATGCGGCCCGGATGGTCTCCCTGGATACGGAACCCTGCCTGAATGCCGCGCTCAAGCGGTTTGTAGAATACGGGATGCTCGCGGCTGAAGCCGGCCATCCCCAGATGGTGGGGGCGGCGGCCGGACGGGTTGAAGCGCTGCGCCAGGACATGGCAGGACGGCTGGATACGGAACTGGCCGAGGATGCGGTCGTTGTGTTGACCGCCCTGCAAAAGGTCATGACCCTTGGCAGCGACCAGGCTTACAAGTACATGTTGACCCACGGCGGGCCGGGTGAGTTTGCAAAAGAACTTTTCATGACCTATCCGGATCAGCTGTATCCGCTCTTTAAAGATGCAAAGAAACTGGCCTACCTGCTGAAAACCCCGGTAGAGAATCTGCCTGCACCGGACACGGGTCCCAGAGCTCCCCAGCCCTTTACAGACCTGGAAGGCTTCCCTGTGGATCCGTCACAGGCAACCGGGGCAGGGCCGTCCCTGGATGCGGGAAAACCTGCCGGAACCCTGCTGGACTGAAAATGTTCCGGTCATTCGAATTTTCCCGCAGCCCGCAGCTGTTTGAAAGAGGGTACGGCCGGCGGCGTCTTTGCAGCTCCGAAGGCCTTGCCCAGCTGGTTTATTTTCCGGGTGAGTTTGTCAATTTTCGCCTTATGTTTTTTGACGTCGCCAAACGGATCGCCTCTCAGCATATCCCTGGCGTAATAGTATTGGGCCTGCAGCAGATCGGCAACCGTCTGGATTAATTCATCAGCAGCCATTAGCCCCTGCTGAATCCGGGGGCTGCTGGGACCGGGAATATGATCAAACCCAGGGACTTTCCTGCCGACAGAATAAAGATAGTACAATTCATCCACAAGATCTTTGGGCCCTTGATTATATAGGCGTTTCCATGCCTGAGGCGGCAGTTTCTTTCTATAGGCGCGGATGGTTGGCCTGATCTCAGGCATTTTGCGTATTTTTGCTTCGTATTCTCTCCGGTCGGCCCATTTTTTCCTGGACATACCCGCCTTGTAGTGGGTTTCAAGTTCAGTTATAAATTGGCGGAACACCATGTTCACCTCTCCGATAACATCATCCGCCTCATGCCAGACTTTTTTCCAGTGGGTCCTGAACCGGGCCACCCGTTTGTTGTACTCTTGTTCCCTGACGGATAATGAATCCGATGATGTCCGGGCAGGGGGGGACGGCTTGGCAGGGGTCGCGGCCAGGCGCCTGCCTCCCGGCTCTGGCCGGGAGGTCTTTGTCTGGGGTTTCTGTGCTGCTGCCGGAGTTTTTGCAGC
>CAYNHL010000076.1:0-18617 GCA_964397015.1 uncultured Desulfobacterales bacterium
GCTGGATCTGGACCATGGCCGCTTCAAGCTTTGTATACTGGTATCCGCACGCCTGGGTGCGGCAGCCGGTTTCATGGCCCCGGTGATCTACATCGGCGAATCGGCCGCCTATGCCGGTCAGCACCTTTTCATGCTTTTGAACAGGCCCTTTTCACTGGATCCTGAAGCTGTGGAACTTGAACAGCCCCATGTCCTTCGCAAAAGGCTGGGTGATCAGCATATCATTCTGCCGGCCCTTGACCGGTTCCAGGAAAAATTGTGCGACGAACACAAGGCCTTGATCGCAAGTTTTTGCCGATATTTCAATACATATCATGCTCAATTTTCAAAATGGATCAAAGAGCAGATTGAATTTTCCTATCCGCAGGTTCCTGATATCGATCCGGATGCCGGGCTCTATGAAAACGGGTTTTTCACCCCGGCAGAAAAAAAACAGATCATGGCCTTTCACCAGGCCGATAAACAAGGCAGACAACAGATAGTCCAGGCCATGCCTCCGGGCAGAGTCAGGTCGATAGCTTCCCGGATCCTGTCCAGGTATTCTGCAGATAATGCTGACGGATCAGGCGCCGAGTTTGAACAGCACCTGAGAAGGCTGTACACCTTTGATACAGGAGATAGCCCCATTGTCGGGTACAAGGGTGAAAAAAAGCTGACACGGGCTCAGGCGCTCAAACAGATTGCCGATCGAAAAGAACAGCTTGAAGGAAACGAACAGCTTGAAGATGGGAAAAACCACCTGGCAGCATCCATGCTGGCGGCGCTGGAAGCCTACATCAGACAGCTGCCTGTCCTGGATTAAATGCCGGAAAGCCTCTGCAGCTCGTCAATCTGGGCAGTGTGTATGAACTGGCCGAGAAGAGTGTCGGCTTCAGTGGAGATCGTGGTGAACTGGCAGCCGATAAATAAATGGGTTTCTGAGTGACGCGGATTGAATCTGGCGATTTTTGCACCGACCGGTATTGTGCCTGTAGGCTTGTTTTTTTCCTGGTTCATCAATATAAGAGCAAGTTCAAGCTCTTCTTTTCGTTCCAGGTTTTCCAGGCCGTGGTGTCGGGCTACTTTCCTGGGCAATACGATTCCGATGCCGTTTAAGGATATGTCCCTGATTGTGAAATCCTTTGGAGAGAACAGTTCGGTTTTCCGTATGACAAGTTTCCCCATTACCGTGAATTTTGCCGTCAGCGACAGCCTGAAGGCAGCCCTGATGTTGGCTTCTACTGCAGGCGGGGTGTAGTTGAGCAAAACAGCCTCGGTGGTGTTCCTGTTGGCCAGCTTGTACTGCCTGATTATCCGTGCAGGAGAGCAGGGGACTCCCACGCGGATTTTTTTACCGTCAATATGGGTGATGGTGGTCATGTGGAGGGTTGAAAACTTTGTTTTTTCTGTGAGTTTCACATGGGGTTGAGCAATGATGACCTGTTGTGAATCATGGTCTGTATCATAGATGATCGATGGTCTTGAAAAGGGTGTCAAAGAGTTGATGTCAAACACCAGATCAATACCGCATGACGGCGAGAAAATTTTTTCGATATTAAATGTCATGGCTGAAAAAACAATTCAGGCAGCATCCCATCCCAAAATACTGCCTGAACATATTTTTATTACTGTTGTCTTTTATTTTACGGCGTCTTTCAAAGCCTTTCCCGGGACAAACTTGGGGACCTTTCTGGCAGGGATATTGATTTCTTTTCCAGTCTGGGGATTTCTGCCTTTTCTCGCTTTTCGTTCTGCAGTCTTGAATGTACCAAAGCCTACCAGAGTCACGGAGTCGTTGCTTGAAAGGGCATCGGTAATGGCTTGAATCGTGGAATCAACGGCTGCCTGTGCTTCCTTTTTGCTGCTGAGTACTTCTGAAACCTTGTTGATTAAATCGCCTTTGTTCATCTTGATCACTCCTTTAGTTTAGGTTTTAGAAATTACCAAATTTCAAGTTAATCAACCAAATGCATGAATAATGTTGTTGAATCAGCTTTAAGCCGTACGTTACGTGGTTGAGAAGGGCGTGTCAAGTCTTTATTCACATTTTTTACAAAATTTTATTGCCACTTGGCGCTAAAACCCATAAAATGATAAAAATGGAGGTAAAAATTATGGATGCACAACTGGTAAATCCTTTTATAGAGGGTACATTGCATATTCTCGATACCACGGCCCAAATCAAGGTTTCTCCCCGGCCGGTATTTATTAAAAAAGATACCGCTGCCCTTGGCGATATTTCCGGGCTGCTGGATATTTCCGGTGATATAACAGGGTCCGCTGCCGTTACGTTTACACAGAAAAGCATCCTTGGAATCGTATCCGCCATGTTTGGTGAAGAGATGACGGAAATGAACGAAGACATCAATGATGCGGTGGGAGAGATCAGCAACATGATCGCAGGGCATGTCACCACCCGGATAGGGGAGCTGGACCGGAAAGTCAAGGTCAAGTTCAACCAGGTTCTGTCGGGCCGGGATCATGCCGTAGAGCATGTTGAAAACGGCGAATATGTCGTGGCCATCCCCTTTGGCACAACCCGGGGTAAGGTGGTTATTGAAGTAAGCTATGTCCGTGAAGATACCAGTTGATCAGCCGGGTTCCGAAAAAGATGTAGATGATCGCTCCCATGGCGAGAAAAGGACCGAAGGGAATTTTAAGCTTCAAATCAGATGCCCGCATCCTGATCATGATGACTGCCCCGGCCAGGGTGCCGAGTACAGATCCCAAAAAAATGGTTACAATGACCCCTTTTACACCCGTGGCCGCACCGATCATTGCCAGCAGCTTGATATCACCGCCCCCCATCCCTTCCTGTTTCTTGATAAGGTAATAGACCAGGGCCACAAGATACAGGCTGCCTCCGCCGGCAGCCACACCTGATAAAATGTCGAGCGCCGTCATGTCGGTTGCAAAAAAGGCCGACAGCGCAAAAAAAACAATGCCGGGAAGAGAGATGACATCCGGAATAATACCGTGGTCGATATCGATGAACGAGATGGTGATCAGCACGCATACAAGGATAAACCAGAACAGGGCTTCGATTCCGGGCCCGAACCTGTAAAGCACGGCGCATGCCGCAAGGGCGGTCAGCAGTTCAACCAGAAAATAGCGGAACCCGATTGAAGCCCGGCAGTAGCGGCAGCGGCCCAAAAGGACCAGGTAGCTTATCATGGGTATATTGAGGTAGAACGGGATGGGAGTGCGGCAAAAAGGACAGCTCGAGCCCGGGTAAACAATAGATCTGCCGCGGGGGATCCGGTAGATGCATACGTTCATGAAGCTGCCCGCGCACCCTCCGGCGGCAAAAACAAGGGCATATAACAAAAAGGTTTCGATCATGGCCTTTACATGCTTAAAGCTGCTGCAGGTTGTCATGATTGACAACCTGCAAAATTCGCATTATCCAATGGAAAAAATATTTTTGCAAGCATATTGTAAATACCTTAAAATGTTTTATTGTAAATTCACATGGAACAAGCGCCGTTATCAAAAAAGGAGCCCTTAAATGGCTGAAACAGATATTGATGATTTGATTGAAATAATAGAAAAAGACAGTAACCTCGATGATGTGCCCAAGATCCTTCCCCTGATGCCGGTCAGGGATGTGGTCGTGTTTACGGATATGCTTCTGCCCCTGTTCATCGGGCGTGAGAAATCCATAAAAGCCGTAGAAGAAGCTATTAAATCGGACCGCTACATTTTTCTGGCATCACAGAAGGATTCGGACGTCGAGTCTCCTAAAGCCGATGACATTTATACCACCGGGACCGTAGGCCGTATCCAGAAGATGATCAAGCTTCCCGACGGCCGTATCAAATCCCTGGTCCAGGGCGTGGCAAAGGCCAGGATTGTAGATTATATTAAAAAACGTCCCTATTTCAAGGTCGAAGTCGAGCTGATAGAAGATGAAAGCGTAAAGGAACTGGACATTGAAGACGAGGCCCTGATGCGTAATGTCAAGGAGGCCTCCCAGAAGCTTTTGGCACTTAAGGGGGAATTGTCCACCGATGTGGGGGACCTGCTTGAATACATTGAATCTCCCGGCAAGCTGGCCGACCTTGTGGCCTCCAATTTGCAGCTCAAAGTAGAGGACGCCCAGGCCCTGCTGGAGACTATCGATCCGGCAGGCCGTCTCAAGAAAGTCAATGACCTTCTGGCAAGAGAGCTTGACCTGACGACGGTCCAGGCCAGGATACAGACCGATGTCAAGGACGAGATATCCAAAAACCAGCGGGATTATTATCTTCGGGAGCAGGTCAAGGCCATTTACAAGGAGCTTGGTGAAACTGACGACAAGTTTGCTGAAATAGAGGAGTTCAAGACCAAGATAAAAAAATGCAAAATGCCCCTTTCCTGTGAAAAGGAAGCCCTCAAACAGGTGCGCCGGCTGGACCAGATGCACGCTGATTCATCTGAAGCATCCGTGGTTCGAACCTACCTGGACTGCATAGTGGACCTGCCGTGGAGCCGTGCCACCAGGGATGTCCTGGATATCGAAAAATCCACCAGGATCCTGAACCAGAACCATCACGGCCTTGACAAGGTCAAGGAGCGTATCCTGGAATACCTGAGTGTCCGCAAGCTCAATCCCGGTAAAAAAGGACAGATAATCTGCTTTGTCGGTCCTCCGGGTGTTGGGAAAACATCCCTGGGGCAGGCAATTGCAAAGGCTTTGAAGCGCAAGTTTCACCGGCTGTCCCTGGGCGGCATACGGGATGAGGCGGAGATCAGGGGACACAGGAGAACCTATATAGGTTCCATGCCTGGCCGGATTCTGCAGGGACTCAGGCAGTGCGGCACCAGGAACCCCGTGTTCATGCTGGACGAGATAGACAAGCTCGGCAATGATTTCAGGGGAGATCCATCCTCGGCCCTGCTCGAAGCGCTGGATCCGGAACAGAATTTTGAATTCAGCGATCATTACCTGAACATGCCCTTTGACCTGTCAGACGTACTTTTTATCTTGACCGCCAACGTTACAGATACCATTCCGTCCGCTCTTCTGGACCGGATGGAGGTTATCAGGATTCCGGGATATACGCGGGAAGAAAAGGCGATTATAGCCAGAAAGCACTTGATACCCCGGAAATTCAAGGACAACGGACTGGCCAGACGTTCCATAACCATCAGCCCCGGAGCCCTGGAAACCATTATATCGGAATACACCCTTGAAGCGGGGCTTCGAAACCTCGAGCGCAAGATTGATGCGATCTGCAGAAAGATCGCCCGGAAAATTGCATCAGGTAAAAAGGGGAAATTTTCCATTACCCGGCAGAACCTGACCGAATATTTAGGACCCCCCAAGTACTACCCTGAACTGGACCAGGAAGAAAGCCAGACAGGTCTTGCCACGGGCCTTGCCTGGACTGAAGCGGGAGGTGAACAGCTCTATATCGAGGTGGCGCTGTGCCAGGGAAAGGGAGAACTTTCGGTCACAGGCCAGATCGGCGAGGTGATGCAGGAATCAGCACGTGCCGCTTTGACCTATATGAAAGCCAATATAGACAAGTTCAACATTTCCAAAGAGGCAATTGACAACAATGACATTCATATCCATGTGCCGGCCGGTGCTATCCCCAAGGACGGCCCGTCCGCAGGAATTGCCATGGCCACGGCCCTGATTTCGGCATTTACCAACCGCAAGGTCAACAACAAGGTAGGCATGACCGGTGAGATCTCGCTGAGGGGAAGGGTCCTGCCCATCGGCGGGCTCAAGGAAAAGGCCATTGGAGCGCTGACGGCCGGGATCGATCATGTGATCATTCCGGAAAAGAATAAAAAAGACCTGCACGATTTACCGGAAAGTGTAAAAAAGAAAATCAAGTTCACCTGTGTCAGGGATTTGAGCCAGGTGCTTGATATTGCCCTTGAAAAGGCTGAATAATTTTGAACATCCTGGCGTTGAGCACGGCTGAGCCGGACTGCAGCCTTGCACTGGAAATAGAGGGACAACTGGTTTACGAGGAATTCTGGAAAAGCCCCAAGACCCATTCCAAAGGGGTGATGACCATGATTTCTCACCTGTTTGATAACCGTTGTGACCTGGGTATAGGGGATATAGACTTGTTTGTCGCAGCCAGGGGGCCGGGCAGTTTTACAGGCCTGCGCATCGGTATCAGCACCATGCTCGGCCTTTCATCCGCAATGTCACGGCCGGCCGCAGGAGTTTCCAGCCTTGACGGTATTGCCTTCCAGTTCCCGGCTGTCCGGGGCCGGGTGTGCGCCATGATGGACGCAAGGCGTTCGCAGGTGTATGCAGCAGTATACCGGTTTGAACAGGGGGGGCTTTTATCCAGATCCGAAGAAACAGCGTGCACGGTCGAAGAAATTGTAGAAAAGGCGGGTTCCCCCTGCGTGTACGCCGGATCAGGCGCCCTTGCCTTCAAGGACAGTATCCTTGAACTGACAGACAGGCAGGCCGTGATTGCAGAGCCTTGCCAGTCCCACGTCAAGGCCTCGGCCCTGATCTTGTCGGCACGCCGGGACCCGGATATGCTTTCTATGCCCGATGCGGCCTTGACACCTGTGTATCTCAGGCAGTCAGATGCCCAGGTCAAACTGGAGTCTTCGGTCCTTTCCAGGCGGCAGTCTTAGGTCAAAAAAACAGCAGCATTGACATAACCTGTCGGAATCTGGTATTATATGAAAAATTTGTTGAATTTATTTTTGTGGTATATAATATAAATTGATATATGGATAATTCAAGATGGCCGGCAAAGGCAGTGCTGCCTATTGCCGTGCCTGGTATAAAATATTGTGCCGGCAGCTTTCTGGCAGCCGGGATATTTTTTTTTATGGGGTGGGAGATACTCTCGGCACTGGTTTTTTTATTCTGCCTTTTTGCCTGCTGGTTTTTCAGGGACCCGGACCGCAGGGTGCCGGAAGAACAGGGAGCAATGGTCTCGCCTGCGGACGGCCGTGTAATTTTTGCCGGTCTTTGGCCGCAGAATGAATACCTTGACGGGCCGTGTATAAAAATCAGCATTTTCATGAATGTTTTCAACGTGCATGTAAACCGCATGCCCTTTGGCGGAACGGTTGAAAAAGTGATATATTCTCCGGGGCGTTTCATAAATGCATCCTTTGACAAGGCCTCTGTCGACAATGAACGAAACGCCCTTTTAGTCAGGACAAAGGAGAATATACGCTATGTTGTCGTTCAGATAGCCGGCCTTGTGGCAAGGCGTATTGTGAACCATGCCAGGGAAAAAGAGACCATTGACACAGGGAGGCGTTACGGTATGATACAGTTCGGTTCGCGCCTGGACCTGTACCTGCCCGAAGATTTCACAGCCCGTGTCTCTCCGGGAGACAGGGTCAGGGCAGGGGAAACCATTGTCGGCTTTTTGAATACGGCCGATAATCCAGTTTCCCCGCAGGGTTGAATGAAATAAATTTTTTTATTGTTACCCTTAGAGTTACCCTTAGAATTGATGATTTAGTACAAGGTGTTAAAAAAATGACCCAGAAAAAATTCAATGTTATTGTTGCCGGTGCCACCGGCGCGGTGGGAACCCAGATGATAACCTGTCTTGAAGAACAGGATTTTCCCGTCAACAACATCAAGTTCCTGGCATCGAGCCGGTCTGCCGGAAAAAAACTGTCCTTCATGGGTCAGCCGGTCGATGTAGAAGAGATGACCCATAAGTCGTTTGACGGATATGATATTGCCCTGTTCAGTGCCGGAGGCGGCACCAGCAGTGAATTTGCCCCCCATGCAGCGCAGGCCGGATGTGTCGTGGTAGACAATTCGAGCGCCTGGCGGATGGATCCGGATGTACCCCTGGTGGTGCCGGAAGTCAACCCTGATGCCATAGCCGGATATAAAAACAAGGGGATTATCGCCAATCCAAACTGCTCCACCATCCAGATGGTGGTAGCCCTGTATCCCGTTTACAGGCAGTTCGGTATCGAGCGCCTGGTCATATCCACCTACCAGTCGGTTTCCGGGACAGGTGTCAAGGCGGTGGAGGAACTGCGGAACCAGTCACGCCAGGTGCTCGAAGACAGGGAAGTCACCGCGTCGGTGTATCCGCACCAGATCGCGTTCAACTGTCTGCCCCACATCGATGTGTTCCTTGAAAACGGGTATTCAAAAGAAGAGATAAAAATGGTCAATGAAACCAGGAAAATATTTGACGACGATACCATCAGGATTACCGCTACGGCGGTTAGGGTGCCTGTATTCAACTCTCACTCGGAATCGGTCAATATCCAGACGCGGACACCTGCAACACCTGAACAGATAAGAAATCTGCTCGAAAAAGCCCCGGGTGTCTCGGTTATTGATGATCCGGCCAAAGCCCTTTACCCCATGGCCATTCATGCCTCAGGAGATGACACCACCTATGTCGGTCGTATCCGGAAGGATGACAGCATTGAAAACGGTGTCAACATGTGGATTGTATCTGACAATATCAGGAAAGGCGCGGCCACCAACACCGTCCAGATCGCCAGGCGCCTTGCAGCTGACTTTCTGTAACCACCGGAGGCAGACACGTGGATAGAGTACCCATTACCCCGGAAGGCTATGATGCCTTGAAAAAAGAGCTCAACAGGCTTAAAACCGTGGAACGTCCCATGAATATCAAGGCCATTGAAACAGCAAGGGCCCATGGAGACCTGTCGGAAAATGCCGAATTTGACGCAGCCAAGGAAAAACAGTCCTTTCTCGAGGGTCGGATCGGTGAGCTCAGCTATAAACTGGGCAATGCCGTGATTATCGACCCTGAAACCGTGTCCAGGGACTGCATCAGGTTTGCCAGCAGGGTCCTGGTTGAAAACCTGGATTCAGGTGATGAAACCGAATACCAGATTGTCGGGCCGGACGAGGCGGATATCAAGAAAGGAAAAATTTCCATGACATCGCCCCTGGGCAGTGCACTTTTAGGGAAAAAACCCGGGGACGAGGCCGTTATCCAGGCTCCGGGCGGAAGACGGACATACGAGATTATCGATATTTTGTAATAAACGGAGGAAACCGTGGCAAGAGTAACAATAGAAGATTGCTTGAAAAATGTGGACAACCGTTTCGCCCTGGTGCACCTGGCGGCAAAGCGGATCCGCCAGGTGCGCGAAGGCGCGGAATTCCTGGTTAAATCTTCCAGAAACGAGGACGTTGTAACCGTTCTCAGGGAGATCGCAGCCAACCGGGTCGTGGCAAAATATCCGGAGGAACCCGGGGACGCGGTTTAACTTTTGTGGCACGGTCCCTGAAAAAGAAAGTTTTCCACACAGTTGGCAAGGCTGTCGACGATTGGGACATGATCCGGGAAGGGGACCGGATACTGCTCGGAATATCCGGAGGGAATGACAGCCAGGCGCTTTTGGCCATACTGGCCGGACTGAATGAACGCGCACCGGTTCGATTCGAAGTTATACCGGCCTACATCGATCCCGGATTCGATCCCTCTTTCGGACCTGAGCTCGAGGCGCACGCCTTTCCTTTTTTTGGTGACTGCCACATTGAATATACCGATTTCGGCCTTCGGGCCCATTCGAGTGAAAACCGGAAAAACCCCTGCTTTCTGTGCTCCAGGCTCAGGAGGAAACGGCTTTTCGAAATCGCCATGGAAAAGGACTGTAAAAAGATAGCCCTTGCCCACAACAAGGATGATATTATTGAAACCTTTTTTATCAATATTTTTTATTCCGGAAAGACAGGCACCATGAAACCGAACCAGTCCTTTTTCAACAAAACGGTGGATGTCATACGGCCCCTGGCCTACACGGAAAAAAAAGACATTTCAGCGTTCTGCAGGCATTCAGGCCTGCCGGAATTTGAAAATCGCTGCCCGAGTGCCAGGGTTTCCAAACGCAGCCGTGTCAGGGAAATGCTTGAAACGGTATATCAAGACAACGAACATGTAAAAGGCAATATCTTCAGGGCAATGGGCAATGTAGCCTCAGACTACCTGTTGATACAGTGACCATGATTGATACACAAAGCCAGCCCGATTTCAGGAAAATGCCCATTGACATGGTGGGCATCAAAGGTATCAGGTACCCGGTCAGGGTGCTGGACAAGGCTACCGGCACCCAGTCCACGGTGGCCCGGATAAACATGTACGTGGATCTGCCCCACCAGTTCAAGGGTACTCACATGAGCCGGTTTATCGAAATTCTGAATCTTTTCAGAACCAGGGTTTCCTTTGAGTCCCTGAGCAATATTCTTGAAGACATGAAGGATATTTTAGGGGCCAGGTCCTCCCATATCGAAATTTCCTTTCCCTACTTTATTGAAAAAGACGCGCCAGTGACAGGCTCCACCGGGCTCATGAATTACGACTGCACGATTATGTGTTCTTCTGATGCTGATAAAAACAAGGACCTGGTTCTCAAGGTCGCTGTTCCCATTACATCGGTTTGTCCTTGTTCAAAGGAGATTTCCGACTGCGGCGCACATAACCAGCGCGGCGAGGTGGTCGTGCAGACCAGGTTTGAAAAGCTGATCTGGATCGAAAATATTGTCGACCTGGTGGAAAAAGCCGCCTCCTGTGACATCTTTTCCGTGCTCAAACGCGAGGATGAAAAATTTGTAACGGAAAAAGCTTACAACAATCCCAAGTTTGTCGAGGATATTGTAAGGGACGTGGCCGGCGAGCTCAAAAACGACACCAACATCACCTGGTTTTCAGTCAGCGTGGAAAATTTTGAATCCATTCACAACCACAGCGCCTACGCCTATATCGAAAAGAAAAATCCGCCTGGCTCAGCGGTATGTTACAACCGACCCTACACTTGATCAGCATATTGCTCTGCTGAGGAAAAAAATCGAGGCCGATCCTGCCAGTCCCCGGATCATAACCACGGTTCACGGGGTTGGATACCGCTAAAGGGTAGAATCCCAAATTTAGGAAATTTTTATCTAAAAACCAGGGCGATAATAAATTAACATCTCTTGACACATAAAATCTTTATAAGTATTATTGTATTAGAATACAAAAAAGGAATACCTTGTATGCATACCCAGAAGATTGCTATTACAATGCCCGTAGATCTGGTTGCCGTTATTGACGAAATCAGCCGGCTGAAGGGTGTGTCCAGAAGTGGATTTATTTCCGCTGTTTTGAAAGAAAAAATTACGGCTGAGAAAGAAAAGCAGGTAAAAAATGAATACGACCGGATCTTTTCAGATGAAACCATACAGGAAGAACAGCTGGAATGGACCTGCTGGTTTGCACAGACCGGTTCCCATGAGGGACAGGAATGGTGATACGGAAAGGATCGGTGTACTGGGTGGATTTTTCTCCGGCCAAGGGGTCTGAACCCATGGGAAAAAGGCCGGGGCTTGTCCTGCAGAATGATCTGCTCAATGACAGCAAATTGAATACAGTTATAGTCGCGGCCATTACATCGACAATGAAATTCGGAGAACTGCCGGGAAACGTGAGCCTTCACAAAGGCGAAGCCAATTTGCCCAAACCGTCCGTAATCAACATGACTCAGATTAAAACTGTAGATAAACGCAGTCTCAGGGAAAAAATCGGCACGCTGTCAAAAGACAGAATGACCCAGGTTCACAAAGGAATGAAGCTCATCATGGATCTGCCGGGATCCCTATTCATTAAATACTGATACTGCAGCTTTATAATGACCTTTACCTTAGAGGATGGGGTGGCCTCAAATGGCTTTTGATACCAAACAGCTGCTGACCGGCCTGGTGTATTCCCAGGTGTTGATTCCGGCTTGATTTGAAAGCAGTGTCACGTTTTCAAGTTTTAACACTGCATTGGCTTTGACGGTTTTTTTGAAAAAATTAAAACTGCATAGAAATGCCATTATCCCATTTCAGAGAATCATTAAAATTGGTGACAAGGCTAGGCGGAAACATCCTGAGCTGATCTTCAGAAAATTTCAATTGCGGCAGTCGATCTATTACCAGTTTTGCAACGGCTATTGCCTGTGATGCATCTCTGATTTTTTTTGGAGGATCCCTGTCATCTCTTTGGCTTATCCAGAATTTATGCAGGGCAAACGCCCTGGGATCTGGAACAACCATTCTGGCGGGAACCCCATCCTTTCCTATCACAACCTGTTCAAATTTCGGAGAAGACAGGACCCAGGACAAGTTCATGACCTCAACCGCTACAAGATCATCCTCCCCCCCTATCCTGTCTCTTTCCATGTCTGTCATTCTTGAAGGCATGGCTTTCAGAAGATCAACCATATAACCATCTTTATTCACCACGCGAAACCGCTGCTTCCGGAATAACCGGAACGTTTTATCGGCCTTGCGCAATACATCAATAAAATCCGAGGGGTCACCATCTTCTTTGATCACCAGCATCAATCTTTTCCTGGCATCCCAGAGAAGATCCACATCCATAGTGGCAATAAGACCAGAATCAAACCGAACCCCGGCTGCAGCTTCATACGCATAGAGCGCATTGGTCCCAATAATTCTTATATGATCGCCCAGCAGCTTTCTCTGGTCCAGTTCACGAAGAATTTTTGTGACAATGCCAGGGACCCTGTTTATTTTGGCAGCTTTACAATACCTGGCATGTTCAAAAATTTTTCTTTTTATGTTTTTCAAATGCGCTTTGGCTGCAGCACTGTTCTGATGAAATTTTTGATAAATATGCTCTGTTTCCGGTGATCTTGGACCTAGACTCTTTCCTGCACCATACCCCCCCCGGGAACGGAAAAGATACTGCTTTCCTTTTGCTTTTTTCCAATGCATCCCGCCACGGTAAGCGTACGCATTGCGATACGCTTCCCGGAATGCATCATATAGTTGAGAAGCATCTATGAATATTCTGGCCTGCTCGGTTCCCATTTCTGTATAGTGCATATTGGCACCTGCATGTTTTCTATAAAAAGACAAAAATAGATAAATAAAAGAAAACTATTTGAATTTAAAGCATTTTTTTATGAAAAAAGCAAGTCTTTTTATCGCTTCTATCGAAGAAAAAGAAAAATCCGGCAGGCTCAGCGGGTTTTTACGGCTGAAACCCGATCTATCAGATCATCTCTAATCTTGGCATACCCTTCAGTATGCCCGTTGTTCATCATGATGACAAAGGGATACAGTTGGCCGCCTTGCCCTGTGATGTAACCGGCACGGGTCCGGACACCTGTAAGTGTGCCGGTTTTGTAGAATTCGGGTCCATCTTGAGGCATGAGGTCGTGGTAGGGGATGAATTCTCGGAGAATTTTTATCATCTGCATCGGGGTAAGCAGGTTCTGCCTTGATATGCCGGATCCTTCAGCTATTTTGAGGTCCGGTATCTGCAGTAGTTTTTCTGCCATGACAGTTAGGGCAGTCACGCCCTTTTTAAGGGTGGCTGGCGGACCAAACTCGATGGCCCCGATTGTCAAAAGTATCTGGTTGGCCATGAAGTTATTGGAGTGTTCGAGCATCTTTCTGACAAGGTCGGCCATGCAGTATCCTGATACCAGCTTTTCAGGATTGTCAGGCTCACAGACCCCGGTCCTTATTCTGCCTGTCACCTCAATATTGTGGGATGTTTCAAGAAAATGCCTTACCAGGTGGCCTGTGTAAACCCGGCTGTGACCTTTGGACAGGGTGATCCTGCCATTTTTCAGGCCGGTCCCTGCAACAGCCGGGTAAAAAAAGGGCAGCAAAGGTGTCTGGGGTTCTGCGCTTATACACTTTTTTGTGCCCGGGTCCCATTTGAAAAATATGGTGTTGAAATTTGCGCACAGCGCTCCGGTGGTCGCATCATAGGGATTCAGCGACCGGCCGGCCCCTGGAATGGTTATGTCCGGAGAAAAAAAGGACCCGTCAAGGATAATGTCTTTCACCTTCCGGTTTCCGATTTTTTCAGCCATACCGGCGCTGAAGGCATGCAGCACTTCGGAAATCAAAAGCGGGTCGCCAAAACCCTTGATGCACAGGTCGCCTGTTTTTTCATCCATGTGCCATTGGGTATGGTACTCAAATTCCATTCCCAGGTAATGACCTGCCGCCAGGGCGGTCAGGATTTTCAGGATGGAAGCAGGTACATAGGCCCGCGTTTCGTTTTTTGCATACAATACGTTTCCGCCGGGATCACACAAAAGGATACCGGCCTGGCCGCGGTTGGCTTCAATGCCTGCATTGCCGGCCGCGGCCGCTGCCATGAAGAAAAAAATCCCAAGGGACAGGGCAGCTGAATATTTTTTAAGCCGGTCCATTGTAATGTGAGAAAAACGCTTCATATGCCCTGTATGTCATGAAGACATCAGCTTTGCTGGACACTTCGAACGGTGAATGCATCGATAAAAGAGCAGGGCCGCAGTCCAGGACATCCATGCCGGTTTTTGCCAGGAATTTTGCCACCGTGCCGCCGCCGCCCTGGTCTGCCTTGCCGAGTTCTCCGGTCTGCCAGGTTATCTTGCGGGAATTGAAAACAGCCCGGATGTCTCCGATGAATTCCGCGCTTGCGTCATTGGAGCCGGATTTGCCGCCCACGCCCGTGAACTTGGTTATGCAGACCCCTTTGCCCAGATGTGCGGCGTTGTTTTTTTCATGCACATCCTTGAAATTAGGGTCCATGGCGGCATTGACATCTGCAGAAAGACACTGTGACAGGATCATGGCTTTTCTAAGATTCCGGCTGTCTGAGGGTTCACCGGCCAGCATTAGCAGGTCAGAAAAAAAGTCTTCAACCAGGCTGGATTGGGCCCCGGTGTTTCCGTCGCTTCCGATTTCTTCCTTGTCAAAGAAAAATGCCGCAGCAGTTCTTTCAGGGGTTTTGTCCATGTCCAGCAGGGCGCGCAGGGATGTGAAGGCACATACCCTGTCATCCTGTCCATAGGCTCCGATCATGGACCGGTCAAACCCGATATCTCTGGCTTTTCCGGCAGGCACCGCCTCTATCTCCGCAGAGGTGAAATCCTCTTCCACAAGGCCGTATTTTTCGTTCAGCATGTTCAGGATGTTGAGTACGAAGCGGTCCTTTGTCTCTTTTCCTCCAAGCGGCAGGCTTCCCGCAATCAGGTTGAGCTTTTCAGCTTCAAATACATCGGCCAGTTTTTTGTCGCCCTGCAGCTTTGCGGCAAGATGGGGCAGAAGATCCGACACAGTGAAAACAGGGTCATTGTCGTTTTCACCAATGGCCAGCTCCACGCTGGTACCTTCCGCTGTACGGATTGTGCCGTGCAGGGCAAGTGGAACGGCCAGCCACTGGTATTTTCTGATGCCGCCGTAATAGTGGGTTTTAAAAAGCCCCATGTCCAGGTCTTCATAAAGGGGGTTCTGCTTGAGATCCAGCCTGGGTGAGTCAATGTGGGATGCAATTATGCCGGCGCCGCCGGCAGGAGATTTTTTCCCAATGACGGCCATTGCCACGCACTTGTCCTTGAACAGTTTGTAGACTTTTTTGGGAGGCGCGGTGTTTTTTTCAGGCTTGAAGGTGTCAATGTCCACAAAACCGTGCTGTATGGCCTGTTCAATTATATTGCGGGCGGCTTTGCGTTCTGTTTTGGCATTATCGAGAAAGGCTTTGTAAAGGTCACAAAATTGAGTGCATTCAGTGTGGTCTTTTTTTGTGAACCGGTCAACCACCAGGTTGTTTTGTTTGACCAGGCGGCTGCGCAGTTTTTCAATCCGGGCTTTGTCCATATGTAACTTCCTTGAATCAAAATTAATTGTTTAACAGTCCGTCGGTGATAATAAAAGAATACCGGCCTCAAGTAAAGCCCAAACAGACCTGTCAGTCAAACACACTGAAAAGGTCCTTGAAAAATCTGCGGATCTTGAACCTGAACTGCTGCTCCGGCCAGCGGTCCGGAAAGGATATCGGGCTGAACAGGACCCTGGCTGTAATGGTACAGGCACCATCCCGATTTTCGGCGCAATCGGTCTTTGTGACTGCTACCGGCATTATCACCGCCCCTTCGTAGCTTACAACCGTATCCAGATCACGGGTTTCAACAGATGTCAGGCCGTGCTGTTCAAGCACTGAAATGACGGCAGCGTTCCTTGCATCCAGTGCCATTTTCTCCATAGTTGTCCCGGGAGAACGATTTGCCCGGGCAGCCGTCAAAATCCATGAAAAATTTTCCGCCCTGAACTCATTTTTTGACGGTACCATCACCAGGCGGGTGTCTGCAATACGGTTTTTTGAATATTTTATATCATACCGGGCGTAATAGTGGCTGATACCCTCTGCTGAAAGGATTCGGGGCGAAATACCCGCCAGGATCAAGATGAAAATTCCCGAGGTGACAGCAATGATCCATGTTTTGAAAAAAACAGGCACGATTTTTGTATGAAAATTCACAAGAAGATAAGCCCCACAGGTCCGGTTAAAGTTAATGCCTTGTATGGACGATTTCTATCACTATCACAGGGAATTGACGGGAATCAATACAAAAGAAAAGATCGGCCCGGGGTAACCGTGATCTTAAATTTTGCTGACGGGGAAAAAAATGAAACAGTATACTGTCGTGTTGTTAGGATGCCTTTTTATGTTTATGGTTTCAGGATGTGCAGGTGGAACGTCGGGAAATGTGACCGATCCTGGTCCCAGCGGGAAAAGACAATACAAGGTGATTACCTTTGAGGCGATAGGCAAGGGCCTTGAGCCCGAAAACGCCCTGACCATAGGCGAAGCCCGTTTGATGGCCGAAAGGGCGGCTGTTGCGGACGGATACCGCAAGCTTGTGGAACAGATCCACGGAGTGTACGTGGATGCCTACATGAAGTCAGGCAGCGGATATGTCAATTATGACGCGGTTCAGACCCATACCAGGTCGTGGCTCAGGGGCACTGAAGTGGTTTCCGTGCAGGTGGCTGAACACAATATTACAGAGGCCCGCCTGCGGCTAAGGATCAATTTCATGAAAGACAAGATGGTCTGGTGGCCGGTCGGTCTCGATACAGAGTATACACCCCGCTGGTCGTCATACATACCGGGCATGGGATCCGGGCGATAGTCATGAACGGACGGGAAAAATATTCCATGGGTAATCATTCGGTACCAGGCGCTCTGATCCTGGCGGCGGTATTACTGTTCTGCCTGCCTGTCCTGCCGTCAGTCGCGGCATCGGAACCCTCACCTGCGTATAAGGCCTCGGTCATCGATATTGAAATCCAGGTGCTGAACAAGGATATTGAATGGCTTAACGCCAAGATCGAGCGTTTCAAACACGCGGGGCGCTTTGTGCCCGAAGCTTTTCACCGGTCCATGGCCCTGAAAAAAAAGCGCTTGAGAGGCCTGGTATATTTAAAAGAGCGGTACGAGCAGATGATTAGCAGTACCCCAAAACCTGATCCAGGGCAGGTTAAAAAACCCAAACCGCTGAAGCAAAAACCCCAAGATTCAGCCTCTTCACCTTCTTTATCGCCTGAACAAAAACCGCCTGCCTCTTTTATGTCAAAAGAGCAGCTGGTCAAAAAAATCAAAGAGGCGGGACTTACCGACTGGGTGGACCTGGTTGCGGAAAAAGACCTGCTTAAAATCGAAAACTCTTTGCCCATACTTTTTGCCTCGGGCAGCGCCGTTATAGCAAAAGAATACCAGCCCTTTTTCAAAAGTCTTGCCACCCTTGTAAAGGACTTTGATGTACGTATCCATGTCGACGGCTATGCAGACAAGGACCCCATCCGCACAAAAAAATATCCCTCCAACTTCGAGCTGGGCGCGGCCCGTGCCGCCAACGTTGTCCATGAACTCGTAAACCACGGCATCAGGCGTGACGTGTTCAGGATCGGCAGCACCGGCGACCACCGCTTTGTATCCGGCCAGCGCCCAGATTTAAAATCCCTGGATCGCTTCGTTACAATCACTATCCTTTTCAGGAGCTGATCTCATTCTAATCCATACCAGCCGGCCTTCCCTGTCCATGCTGATTTTGATCTCCTTGTCTTTTAGGATTTTTGTAAACTCATGGCTTGTGTACTGTGATCCTTGATCCGTATTGAATATATAAGGTGTTCCATGACATCTCAGAGCCCTTTCAAGAACGGATACACAGAATTCATTGTCCATAGTTATTGAAAGCTCCATAGAGAGGACATATTGTGCCAATCCATGACAGCCGTCAAATAAACAAATTCACCGGCAAGGCGTATATACGTCAGGTCGCTGTACCACACCTGATCCGCCCGGGTAACATCCAAATTTTTCAAAAGATACAGGTAGATCTTGTTTTGGGGATTAGCCCTGCTGGTATTTGGTTTTGGTGCAATGGAATGAATTTCCATTTTACGCATCAACTGCTGAACCAGTTTTCGGGGTCCACTATAATTTGCTCTTGACATAAGTCTTCTTATGGAAGAATTGCTGAATTTGACATAAATCCCTTGACAAAATGGTGCATAGATTTTAAGTCACTATACCTTAGGGTATGGGTGAATACCATGGGATCGGTTCTATGTAACCGAAGGGGCGGAGCTATGTTCAGGATCATTGTAAATGCAGCCCCGATGCACAACATTGCTACTGGGATCGGGCGGTATCTGGGAGCGCTTTATGGCTGCATTGCACAGCGGTACCCGGAAATAGAGATAAAATATTTTGACGGGTCCGGCCTATGTGATCAGATGCCGGTGCCGCCGGCCGCCAGAAGCATCTGGTCAGAAGCAGTGAAGATTGCATGGCATCTTCCGCCGCAACTCCCCTTTGCTGCCAGGGTTTTCATGCAGGAAAAAAACGCCCGCAGGTTTCGCCGGTTGTCCCGGG
>CAYNHL010000077.1:0-4008 GCA_964397015.1 uncultured Desulfobacterales bacterium
GTTACACTCCATTTTTGAATAACATTGTATCATATACTTTTTTCAGCCTCAGAATCCTCATACAGCGGATAATTATTCTTGAGCTGCACACCCTTGGCCCCATCAAGCACTTTTCGCACCGATGCAGCCATTTCAGTTTTAACGACCGGTTTCATCAAAAAGCCTTTGATTCCCATTGCTCTTGCCTGGTCAGGATTCATTCGATCACTGAACCCTGTACAAAGAATTACAGGAATATCAGGCCGGATGGCAATCAGTTCTCTGGCAAGCCGGTCACCGGTCATGTTCGGCATGGACATATCTGTGATCACCAGATCATAGGACTCGGGGGCTGCCTTGAACGCTGATAGAGCCTCCAGACTGCTCACACGGAAGGTAACCTGGTATCCGAGCCTTTCAAGCATTTGTTTTTCAAGTCTCGCTATGGCAGCCTCATCATCCACCAATAGAATACGTTCGCTGCCGGAAGGGCTGCTTTCGACAATATTTTTGGTGACGGCATCAGGGGCATTCACCATCAAAGGCAGATAAATATTGAAAGTTGTACCCTTTCCCAATTCGCTGTAAACCTGGATATCACCTCCATGTTCCTTGACTATACCGTATACCGTACTGAGACCGATTCCGGTGCCTTTGCCTTGTTCCTTTGTCGTGAAATAGGGTTCAAAAATTTTTTCCATGTTGCCGGATGAAATGCCGCATCCATTATCGGATACTGTCAATAGAGCATAAGGTCCTGGTTCGATATCCCTTCCGACCAGGGTTTCTGATTCCAAAACAGCTTTTTTGAGCTGAATGTGAATGTCCCCATTGGCTGGGTCGACGGCATGATACGCGTTGGTGATTAAATTCATGGCGATCTGATGCACCTGGGTAGGGTCCGCCATAACCAGACCGCAATTATTTTCTATGTGATGTGAGATATTTATGTTGGCTGGAATTGTGGCTCGAACCATTTTGATGACTTCTTTTAATACCTGCTGAATGCGGACAGGTATTTTTTTGCCTTCGGATTGACGACTAAAAGCAAGAATTTGCTTGACAAGCGCACTCCCCCTCTTGCCGGCTGTTAAAATTTCCCGGATATTTTCATATTCGGGACTATCAGGGGGGATCTCCTCCAGCAGTATTTCCGACATCCCGACAATGGGAAATAAAAGATTGTTGAAATCGTGGGCGATGCCGCCCGCTAGCGCCCCGATGGCTTCCATTTTTTGAGCCTGTTGCAGACGCGCTTGAATTTTTTCTTTCTCTTCTTCCGCCTTTTTCCTTTCCGAAATATCCCTGCACAAGCCCATGATGACAAGCTGTTCGTTAATAATCAACTTAGTGAGGGTCACCTCGACAGGGAATAGGGTTCCATCCTTCCGTTTTTGCCTGGCCTCGAATCGGAAGGGCTTGTTCATTTCGAAACGATCCCAAAATCGACCCGAATTTTCTCTTTGGACATAATCCGGATCCAAAGCAGCGACTTTCATAGACAGCAGTTCTTCCCTGGAATAGCCATAGCTGGCTGCGGATGCCTGGTTCACGTCTATTATTCGGCCATCCATGTCGTGCACAAGCAGCATGTCGGCGGCCTGATCGACGAGCATCCGGAATTTTTTTTCGCTTTCCTTCAGTTCCTTTTCCGCACGGATTTCCTCGGTTATATCTCTTTTGACCGCAACAAAATTGACAATTTGGCCGGCATTGTCAAACACAGGTGAAATTGTTGCAGCCTCAACATAAAACGAACCATCTTTTCTTTTGTTGGTCATCTGTCCCTGCCAGGTGCTGCCGGCAAGAATCGTCTGCCAGAGATGTCCGTAAAACGTTTCGTTCTGCTCACCGCTTTTCAGAATACGCGGATTTTGTCCGATAGCTTCGTTTTGGGTATAACCCGTCACCCTTTCGAAAGTCGGATTGACGTATTCGATCATTCCGTCTGGATCGGTGATAATGACAACCTCGCCGGTCTGCTCGACGGCCGACATGAGGCGCAGCAACTCGGCTTCAGATATTTTGCGGTCCGTGACATCAATGACAACCGCCATTGCGCCGGTAAATATGCCCTTCTCATCTATTATCGGGTTGGTCGAAAGCGTGGTGGATACTTTCGCGCCGTCCTTTCTGACAAACTCGAAATCATGAAGTTCGGAAATGCCTTTCTGACGACGTTGCATATTTTCAAGAGCAGCCCCACTTGAATGTTCATCCATGAACTCAAACAGAGTTCGCCCGATCATGTCATCAACAGTGTAACCGAGTATTTCAGCCATTCGTGGATTTGCATAAGTCGTAACAGCCGCCGAATCAATAGTCCATATTCCGGCCTGTGCATGTTCGACAAGACTGCGGAATTGCTTTTCGCTTTGTTGCAGGGCATCCCGGGCCTTTTTGAATTCGGTGATATCGCGGGCTGTACCCCACAGGTATTCGATTTCGCCCTGCTCACTTCGGACAGCGTAGGATCTTAGTTCCACGGGGAAAACCGTACCTTCCTTGCGGATATATTCTTTTTCGTATGTACCGGAGTAGCCTTGGCTCATCAGGCGATTTCCCCAGATCTCTCTCGATTCCCATTCCCACCATCGTTTGGGTGTGATCTGATAGAAATCCGGAAATGCCCTCAGCTCATCGAGTGAGTATCCCAGCATCTCACAGAAGGCAGAGTTGGCGTCAATGATACGGCCTGCTATGTCCACCATGACAAAACCATCACGGCTGTGTTCAAAAATTTCTTGATAACGTTTCTGACTTTCTTCCATGCGCCTGGCCATGGCGATCTTGTGAAGGGCAAAAGCAAGATCGTCAGCAACCTCATCGAACAGAGCCTGTTCCTCTTGATCATGGGCATACCGCGTCGGGACAGTGACGGATAGAATACCATATGTTATACCGCTGAAAGCTAGGCGCCGGGTAAAACCGGTGTGCATCTCATATCTTGATGACAAAGGACAGTCGGGACAATGTTCTGACGGATTTTCGGTTACGATGATTTCATCTCGTTCCAAGGCATGTTTCATATAATTAGGAAGATTTTCATTTTCCATCTGTTTCTGCATAGGCTCGAGGCGGTCGCCGAACCCAGCTGAAGTTACTGCGCTGATGGATTTTTTCCCCGGCAGGCCGAGAGAACGCCCCGCCTCCCCACCGATCAATGCGATCCAGGCATTCAGATAGCTCATGGTCTCGGTCAGGTTGACGCAGGCGCGCGTGACAAGATTGCCGGGGTCATTTTCGGTCACGATAAGCTGATTAACGTTCCGGATACCGAGCAAAACGCTGTTAATGTGAGCAAGCCGCCTTTGTCCGGCACGAAGCTGATTGAGAGCAACCAGGGCAACCATAGCTGTAGCCGAGAAAAGGGCCACCAGAATCGATTCGACAAAAAAGGGCTGTGTCTGCCAACCATCAAGGATACGCAGCCACACGGGTTGATGCTTCATGAGCGCAATCACCGCCCATACCGCCGGGGTAGTGAATAACTGGTAGCATACCAGGACAAGTGCCGACCAACCCAGCCAGAGCCGCCAGTCCGGTCCCCAGCGCTCCTGCATCAAGCCTGAAAGCGGACGAATTACCAACAGCGAAGGAACAGCATACAGCATATTGCCACCGAAACCGATCCAAAAAGAAATAACCGAACCAAAAGGATAGGAGAGCAACGCACCGAGTGCGAGCGCTGCCCACCAGTGCCGGAGCAGGGCGAAGCCGAGGAATCCGAAGGCCCAGCGACCGTCAATCAGAACTTGCGTATGAGGGATTTGCACATGAGTCAGTGCAGCTATAACACCAAGGACCGCAAGTAAAATGAAAAGTTTTATCTGCCCGTATTCATAATTAATATCCAGTTGGTTTTTATTCATTTGGTCCTCTTAATATTTTTGCTTTAGAATAGGCTGAATTTTCTCCCATTTCCGTTTTTATTTTACAGGATGGCTTTAAACTGTATGTCAGCACTGCAACTTCGACAGTTGATAAAAACACTTTGGTTACGTAGATATTTCGGTCATCACATCCGAA
>CAYNHL010000077.1:4108-18409 GCA_964397015.1 uncultured Desulfobacterales bacterium
CGACAGTTGATAAAAACACTTTGGTTACGTAGATATTTCGGTCATCACATCCGAAAATGTCCTGATTTTTATGTCGACGACTTCAAGTGTCAGCAACCATAATACCACAAAATGAGGATTTAAGAAACGTCCCACTTGCCCTCCTTTCTCAGGGTTTCGATTATTGGGACTGCCATCTTTTTGAGGGCAAGCTTGTCAACCTTGGTGCTCCTGGTCAACGGAAAATCCTGATCTGCCGGCCATATTTCCACGTGCAGGGGGCGTTTATATGAAGCAATGGATTTACAGTGGTCCAGAACAGCTTCAGCTGTCAGGGCCGCCCCGGGGTTCAGCTTGACAAAGGCGAAGATTCCGTCGTCAAAAATTTTGTGAGGCATGCCGATAACTTCAACCATTTCAACCTCTTTCATTTGATAAATATGATCCTCAACCTCTCCCGGGAATACCCTGAAGCCCTTCTGCTTGATCATGAACTTTTCCCTGCCTGACAGATACAGGGCCCGGTAGGTGCCCATGTCCTTAAAGCAGCCCATGTCTCCGGTGTAGAGGATTCCCTCTTTTGATACAGCCCTGGCTGTGGCTTCGGGTTGACCGTAGTATCCGAGAAATACGACAGGGGGATGATAACAGATTTCGCCGATTTCTCCATCGTCTAATTCATCTCCCGCTGTGCCGTCGAGGTTCATGGGCTTTCTGACTGAAACTTCAGCCAGATCGGGAAAGGCTCTTCCTACCTGGCCCGCCATCTCTTCAATACTTATGCCAGGAGGAGTGAAGGTGGCAAAGCCGGCGTTTTCTGTCATGCCTATGCCCGTGCCTATTGAAGGCGCCATGGCCGAGAGTTTTTTCAGGAACTCGACATCCACCGCCGAGCCGGCATAGGCTGCGAACTGAAGGCTGCCAAGGTCATACTTTTTATAATCGGGATGGTTCCACATCATTCTGAACTGGGTGGGTATCTGGCCAATCGCGTTGACTTTGTGTTTCTCGATAGCCTGAAGGCTGACTTCAACGTCAAATATTCTCAGCATGACCGCGGTGCCTCCCAGAAATATCGAAGTCATAAAGGTTTCCGTGACACATCCCACATGACTTGGAGGCAGGTTGACAAGTATCTTTATATGGTCAAGGTTAAAGGCCCGGGCCAGAATTTTATTCTGAACGATTATGTTTTCATGGCAGAGGAGGGCGGGTTTTGGCTCACCGGTGGTTCCGGTGGTGTAGATGATCAGTGCAGGGGTTCTTTTGTCTATACCGGAATATATCTTTTTCAGACCGCCCGTGAAAATATCCCTTATTTTCAGCCAGACAAGCCGTTTTTTGTTCATAAGGCGTGTGATGCTGACTGCCCCTTCAATAATGTCCCCCGGTTTGGGGTCAGGAGTAAACTGAACAAGGTGTTCAACGTAGGGGCACCTGTCCCTGACCGCGGCTCCCGCAGTGCAAAAATCCCGTACCGGCGTGTTTCCAAGGAAGAAAAAGGCCTTGGCTTTTATTTTATCTATATCCCTTACAACCTCTTCGTCCTGGAGGCGGACGTCGAGGGGGGCAATGACAGCGCCGATTTTAAAACAGGCATACATGAGGATCATATGCTCAGGCAGCAGAACAAGCAGGGTGGCAACGGTATCCCCTTTTTTAATCCCCATGTCCATGAGCTTCAAGGCGAAGAAGTCAATAAGGGTATGGAATTTCTTATAGGTAAATTCCCTGTTGTCCTCATGCTGGACCATGGCTAAGGCATCGGGGGTTTTTCCGGCCCAGTATTCGATGCATGAATTAACCAGAACAAAGTCGTGTTCATCAATGTGATGAGTCATATTGGCCTCCGATTTTTATTTTATGTGCATGTAGCCGTTATTGACAGCCTTGAGCCCTTCGCTGTTGAGTACCTGAAAAAAAATATCAGTTCCGGAGGATGTTTTATTACAACCGGTCTGTTGAATTTTGATCTCTGAACCGGGCATAACCATGCCGGTAAATTTACAGTAAATTTTTGAGACCCTTGCCGGGTCACCAAAAGCCTCCTTGTTGATGAGCTCCTTAATTGCAAAGGCCAGTGTCGCTGTTCCCTGAAGGATGATATCCGGCAGCCCCAAAGCCCGGGCGAATTTTTTTGAGGTATGAATAGGAAAATAGATATCGGTACAGCCGTCATAGATAAAGGGAGCCAACCTGTCGATTTTGACAGGAGACTCCCACATAATGTCTGAGGACGATGCTTTCGGAGCCGGCGGTACATCTTTAACACCCCTGGCAGCCCCGACACATTCAACACCCCGCATGAGACCCCCGATATGTTCAGTAAAAACCGGGACTCCTTCCCGGTCTTCGGCGGCAAATCGTATTATAACATGGGTGCCGGCTCTGTGGGGTTCGATGGCTGCTATACGCCCCCTTATAAGGAGTTCATCCCCGGGTACAACAGGTCGGTGAAGTTCAATGTGCTCGGTGAAATGGACCTGACGTAAAAGCAGTTCTTTAGGAAAATTGTCCGATTCAATAAACTCATGGATCCTTTCAGTTATGGGCCAGGTCAGTGCCGCGCAGTTTATCGGATGGGCGATAACTCCCCCCGGCCTTTCATCGTCAAAGTAGGCTTCGTTGGGGTCATTGACGGCAGCGGCGTAGTTCATCGTGCTGCGCCAGCTTACGGTTGTTTTATATTTGCGGAGGGTTGTTCCGACAAAGGACGGATCCAGATGCATAGCATACCCCTTTTTTTTCATCCCTTATATCACGAACATCTGCGGCTTGACCGCAGAATGTTATTATTGGAGTTTAGTATCATTATTCACCGAACCCCCCCTGCGATGCTCATCGGCCCCACAAAGATGACAGCGGAGCCGCCCAAAAGCCCTCTCCAAGGGGCAGGGTCTCCGAACCATCATAAAGAATTACGCAAATCTTGAGCTGTTCTCCAGCGACACTCGATAGTCGTTTTAGACCTCTGAGGTCGCCAACCGTCACTGTCGCAGCAGCCTTTACCTCCACTCCAACCAGGTTTCCTGCTGCATTCTCAATGATGAAATCTACCTCGTATTGGTCGTGATCGCGGTAGTAGAGAATCTGACAATTGCTCTCCGCCGTAGCCATGTGCTTGCGCAATTCACCGTAAACAAAACACTCGAGAATATTTCCAAAGCAATGACGATTCTTTTGTGCAAGTGTGGGCGTAACATTGGCCAGCGTAGATAAAAGACCGGAATCGACAAACTGTATTTTAGGTGTTTTAACGATGCGATTCAGTCTATTTTGCGCCCAGACTTCAATGCGCCTCAGCAAATACATCTGTTCGAACACGCCGATGTAACGGGCAGCGGTCTTGTGATCCAGCCCGACTTGCCCTCCAAGCTGGGAATAGTTACACATCTGGCCGGAAACGGTTGTGTCGCGGTTAAGAGATGACCAGTAAAAGCGCTGTCGATCCAATTCGCGCTGCTACCGTGAATTTCGCTTTGCGACAGCGGCAGCAGAGTCAATGTTTCCACCCGTATTTGCTGCCAGCAATGTCAGTTCATCGTCCAGAGTGAGGTAGCGCATCTCTTGGGTTGCTATCTGCCGCACAAGCGTGGTTTTGCCGGCTTGGCGAGGACCGGCTACTAAAACAACGGGTGTATCGGCCATTGCCTCGGCGATGCGTGTCTCAAGAAGGCGAGGGTAAAGAACTTGAGTATTATCCATGGTCAAAAAATATCGTGTAATCGGGAGAAAGTCAACTGAAATTTGGGAATTTGATGCCGTGCATATGGGAATAAATTACTGTGTGCTGCAAGAATAGTCCTGCAACCAATCCAGATAAAAGCTGTAGTCTTCATCGGCAAAAAAGCAGGCTTGGCGGTTATTACCGCTCTGCGAGTGGCTGATTGTGCAGATTTCTTTTTGTTGAATACATAATTTATCTCCATAGCTGCTGCAAAGATGATCGAAAAAGCAACTAACCGCCTGATATCCGGGAAAAAGCTTTTCTAACGATTTGTCTTTTGACCAAAAGATGTGTAGAAACAAGAACAATCAAACCTATAGATGCTGCAACATAAGCATTTTGTTTATTGGCATCAAATATCAAAATACTCCAACCAAATATAACCCACTGTATGAAATATACGGCGGTAACATTCTTGCTCCAGAAAACCAGCGTATCCACTATTGTTGTATTGCTGAATTTATTTGAAATCCAGCGGCATGCAGGCAGCCACACAAATATAAAACCGATAATTAATAGATGAACAGCTGTCCCGCTTCTGTGGTAATCTCCGATTGGAAATAGATCAAATGTTACTATACCAGTAACAATAATAAAAATGCCAGACCAAATTAACTTTTTAATATCGTTCTTATGATTGGAAATATTCAATAAGAATCTACTCAAATACATTCCTAATACTGGATAAACAAACCAGGGGAAAAAAGGGAAATATACATTGGCACCCGCTCCCCAGAGAATTGAAAATACAGGGTTAGCTCCAAAATTTTCCCAGAGCAGAGGTGAAAAGATTAAAATTGCTAAAATAATAACAGGTGCAACTATTTTATTATCAATCGCCCGCTTTATAAATAATCCAAAAATAATCGATAGTCCGGCTAATTGCAAGATATCAACAGACAGAAACATACTCACAGGAGTTTCACCGGCAGCATATTGAAAGCCAGCAGTTCCAGCGATAAATAAAGGGATCGTAAATCTCAGTAAATTTAAAAAATATCCCAATAATATCAGTTTTATTCCCCTGAGGAAATTTGTCTTGAAATTCGCTGTTGATATCATTAAAAAAATTCCCATAATGAGCATAAAAACAGGTGCGGCCGGCGCTGTTCCTAATAATACGAATATATTTGCCAACAGGTTGCTTCCTTCTCCTGCTGTTTTTTCATGAACAATCATACAATGCTGTGTAAACATGAATAAAATTGCAAGACCCCTTGCAATATCTAAATAAAGCATTCTGTATTTTTCTTTGCTTGACATGCTTTTTTGTTTCGGCCCTGACCGCATTATAAGGTTTTTGATTTTAATAGTATCCGAAATTATTCCGGGCCTGGATAGACATACAGTGGATAATTATCTGAAACTGATATTCCACACCACATTACATCTCCCATTCCTTATATCTTTCATATCAGATCAGGTAATTTATCAAATATAAAGAGCCTCTATTACAGCTTTAGGATTTTTTGAGGTAACATGTAGCAACGCCTTTGCAGGTCCTTCTGGCTTTCTCCTGCCCTGCTCCCAATTTTGGAGCGTCCTTACGCTCACTCCTATCATCATAGCAAATTCTGATTGTGAAACATTCAAAGATTTTCGAACCATTTTAATTTCTGGAGCATCTATCTCAAAAATTCTACCTGGTTTCTTTTTTCCATTTTTTATATCACCAACGTCTTTTATGCTCGAAAGCAACATATCAAAATCTTCGTTTTTCATAATAAGTTTTCCTTTATCGCTTTTTTCAGGATTCTGACCTGTTCAGGTGTCAAATCCTCTTGTTCGTTTTTTTTGTACATGAATAACATGTAAACCGTTTCTGGTTGATCGAAATAATAAATTTGTGACTATTCAATCAAAATGAGTAGTCAACTGGATCAGGACAGCCAGGGAAATTTCTTGATAGCCTGGTAGATCCTGTTTGAAAAGGTGCCATAGGGCGGGGCCAGGGCGGCGCTGGATGACAAGGGTGCCTGGTGAAAAACCGGCCTCAGTTTTGAAAATTCCATGAATCCTTCAATGCTGTGATACTGTCCCATACCGCTGTTTCCGATACCGCCAAAAGGCAGATCATGCTGCGCCACATGCAGGGCACAGTCGTTGACGGTCACGCCTCCTGACCGGGTGTTTGAAATTATCTGGTCCACAACCTGCCGGTCATGGGAAAAAACATAAAGGGCCAATGGTCTTGGGCGGTCATTGATATACTGGATGACCTTATCGAGGGCGGAATAGGAAAGCACCGGCAGGATGGGGCCGAAAATCTCTTCCTGCATGATCCGCATCTTTGACGTTGTGTTGGTGACGATCATCGGCGCGATCTTTTTTTGTTCCGGGATGGTTTCAGGCATATCGAGCAGCTGGATCACCCTGGCGTTTCCAGCTTTTGCATCCGCTATGGTGTCCATGAGCCGGTCAAAGGCCTGACGATCTATGATGGAGGTATAGTCGGGTGAGGCAATGTCCGGATAAAGCTGCTTTGCTGTCGCCTGCGCCGTTTGAATGAACTGCTCGATGCGGTTTTCCGGAACAAAGATGTAATCAGGCGCAATACATGTTTGGCCTGCGTTCATGAGCTTGGCGAACATTATCCGTTTCACGGCTTTTTTCATGTCGAAATTACTGTCCAGGATCACCGGGGATTTGCCCCCGAGTTCCAGGGTGACAGGAACAAGGTTCCTGGCCGCAGTCTGCATGACAGTTTTCCCCGTCCGGGATGATCCTGTGAATACCAGGTGATTGAAGGGCAGTGCGGAAAAAGTGGCAGCAGCCACTCCTGGCAGAAAGCAGATGAACTCCTGACCGATTTTCCTGGAAAACAGATCCCGGAGCAGGTGGCACAGATTACTGGAATTGGCTGCCTGCTTAACCATGACCCGGTTGCCTGCGGCCACGGCACTGGTCATGGGGCTGATGGCCAGGAAAAGCGGATAGTTCCAGGGGGTGATGATACCTACGGTCCCCTTGGCCTGGGGGATGACACGGTTCCTGCCGCCTAAAAAGATCATGGATACGTGACGGCGCTGGGTCCTCATCCATTTTTTGAGTTTCTTTCGGGTATGCCGCAGCCCCATGATACTGGGCGAGATTTCCAGTATCCGGGTTTCATGAAAGGAACGGTTTTTGAAATCGTTGTGGATGGCCTCGCAGATAGCCTGATCGTTTTCAATCAGAATGTCTTCGATGGCTTTGAGAAGCGCCAGGCGTTTTTTTTGATCGATGAATGGCTGATCCACGCATGCCCGGGCCTGCATATTGAAAATTTTCAATGCCTCTGCATCGGTTGTCGATTGAATCGGTTCGATCATGGCAACTCCTTATTTGCTTTTGATTTTTGCAAGTATATCATCCACCCGTGCGGATTTTTCAAGGACAATGCCGTTTTGATCAAGCAGAAAGAGCGTTGGGACACCAAGCACGGCATAATTCTTGAAGTTCATTCCGTTCAAGCCGGCAAAGTCACAGTAATTATCGGGCCACTGGTGATAGGCCAGTTTTTTTTCAAACCCCTGTTCAGAATCATCCCCGCTTAAGGCTATTACACGCACGTTTCGCCCGGTCAGCCATTTATATTTATTGGCAAGCTCAATCAGTGCATCCTCGCAGAGCGAACATTTTCCCTGGTAAAACAGCAGGATGGTATATTCCGCATTCAGCTGGCCGGTTTGTATGATTATATCGTCATCACTCATGCCGGTTTGTGTCCGGACCGGGGCTTTTAGTAAAAGATCCGGCGCTGTTCTTCCAATGATTATTTTAAATGATGCCATCATGTTCTTTGCATTGTCTGACAACGCGGCCCGGGCCTCCGGGCGGTTATCCAGATAAGAAGCTATCACCGGCAGCAGGCTGTCCTTGCCGTTTTGAACCAGAAGGGGAACGGCTTTTTGTGCAAAGGCAGCCAGCAGCTCATCCGTTTCCATGCGGTTCATGGCTTTTCCCAGCCGGTCTGAAAAGGATGGGTCCCCCTTTTTTGACCGGATATTCATCATCATCCAGTGGTGCAGGACCTGGTCCCAGTGCCCGCTGGTATAAAGATCTTCAAAGTCCAGGGTATGTGTGACAAAATCATTGAAATAAGCAGTGTGATCGGCCGGGTTTTCATACACCCTGTCCGCCACTCCCCGGGTAAAGTCCACGATTTCCCCGAACCGGGCAGCATACAGCGGGCTTTTAGCCCGGTCTGCCTGGGCCTGTTCAAACTGCCTGCGCAGATCTTCCTGTTCTTTCAGGGCAGTTTTATACAGATCGTCTTCGGGCATATACACCTGGAGCAGGTGGTTGACCGCCCCCAGTTTTTCCAGAATGGTCTGCTGGCGACTGTGTTGGGCTGCCAGAAAGTCGTTTTCCAGATTACCGGTATAGATGATATTTTCAGAATCGGGATGTTCGGACAGGCACTCCACGGAGAATGGCTTTCCTGTATAAATCATGTCAAGTCCGCCACCCTTTTTGAGCATCCACCGGGTCATGCCTCGATAGTCCTGGTATTCTTCCGGCATGATCAGGGTCATCCGGCCGGTTGAAGGAATCTTTCCTGAAATGACATTTATCTCTTTTGCTCCCTGAAATATTTTCCAGTCATATTGGTGCCCCGCAAAGTGCGGGAAATGAATCTGGATCTGACTTGCCCCGGCCCAGGAACAGGACAGGAGAAAAATGATACCCAATACAAAAGCTGCTTTTTTCATATAACGGCTCTCAATTGCACAAATTTTTGTTATTCTGCTATACAGCATATCGACTGCCCGTATTTGCGGGAGCAGTTGATTTTGCCTTTTTGGTTGCCGAAACTCAGGTACAACGTGTCAGTCCTGGAATACTGGGCGCTGGATCAATAATCCGTTATGGGCTTTAGCAGATTAAAAAAGGCCTGTCAACAGCCCAGGTTCCATCGCCCGGCTTCTGAGACAAAATAAAGTTTTTCGAAGCTCTTTGATATTTTGAGACATGGCCTGTTCCTACCTGTGATTATATGTTATAAATGTTACTTACGAAATTGACAATATGTTTGCCGGTCTAAAGGAAGATCGCGGGCACAATCCCGCTGAATTAAGGGCTTTTGCAAGACCGGAAAAAGAAAGGGACAGTTAGTAACCCGAGGTTTATAAAGATCAACAGGGAATTGTAAAATGGAGGGGAAGTGAATAATTTCAATGTCCGTTCAACCGGCCAGGAGGGTTATTGTGTCGGCATTGGTGCATCTGCAGGCGGCCTGGAGGCAATAGAAGAATTTTTTGCCCGGGTGCCGGAGGACAGCGGGTTGTCCTTTATCGTAATTCAACACCTGTCGCCGGATTACAAGAGCCTCATGGTTGAACTGCTGTCCAAAAAAACCAGGATACCGGTTCACCGGTCGGAAGACGGCATGGAAGTCAAGCCCAACAATATATACATGATACCGCCGAAAAAAAATCTGACCATTTTTCATGGTAAGTTGATTTTAAAAGAAAAAGACCAGACCCGCGGTGTGAATCTGCCCATTGACATTTTTTTTAAATCCCTGGCTGAAGACAAGGCTGACAAGGCAATAGCGGTCGTTTTATCCGGGACAGGAAGTGATGGGACCCGGGGGGTGAGGGCAATCAAGGAAAACGGCGGTATGGTCATGGTCCAGGAGGGGAGCAGTGCCAAATTTGACGGGATGCCGAGGGCGGCAATTTCAACCGGTGTGGCAGATTTTATCCTCAGGCCTGAAGATATGGTTGACCAGCTCATGGGTTATGTCGAGCACAGAAACCTGACCGGGGGCAAGCTGTCCGACCGGCTTCTCAAAGATGAGCACGGTATGACTAAAATTTTTTCCGAGCTCAGGGCCCGGACCAAGGTTGATTTCACCTATTACAAACAATCTACCATATCGCGGCGGATCGAACGTCGAATGACGGTAAACCAGATAGATAAACTTGAAGAATATGTTCGCTATATCCAGAGATTTCCGGCCGAGATCATGACTCTCTACCGGGAGCTTCTAATCGGAGTGACCAGCTTTTTCAGGGATCCTCAAGCGATGAATGAACTCATGACACAATGCCTGCCCGAGATTGTCCGGAAGGTCAAGGACCGGGAGATCCGCTTCTGGGTAACAGGCTGCTCTACCGGCGAGGAAGCTTACAGCATCGCCATCATGGCCAGAGAAACCATGGCACGGCTCGGCATCACCCGTGATATAAAGATTTTTGCCACGGATATTGACAGGGATGCGATCATAAAGGCGGGAAGCGGGATCTATCCGGAAAGCATCGCAGCGGATCTGACCTCTGAAATGCTGGGAAAATATTTTTACAAAAAAGAGGATAACTACCAGGTAGCCCGTCATATCCGGGAGATGGTGGTATTTGCCCAGCACAACCTGGTAAAGGACCCGCCTTTTACCAAAATCGATCTGATTTCCTGCAGGAATCTTCTGATATATCTTCAGCCCGTACTCCAGAAAAAAGCCTTGAACATGTTCAATTTTTCCCTGAATGCCGGGGGTATCCTTTTCCTTGGTACCAGTGAGACAGTCGGGGATATGGCTGATTGTTTCGAAACAATCCACCAGAAATTCAAGATTTACCGGTCCACGGGCAAACATCTGGCCAGGCCGGCTTTGGAAAAAAACAGGGCCAGCGAGGATACATCGCCAGAAGCCGCCAACCTTTATACGGTCAGGGGAAACCGTGATTATTACCGGGGAGGATCTGATAACAGGATCATTGAAAGATATCTCGATGTACTCGGGGACCGGTACGTTCCCCTGTCTGTAGTGGTCAACGAGGAGATGACTGTTATTCACATTTTAGGAGACACAACAGGGGTGTTCCGGGTACCGTCCGGCCGTATGGTCTACGATATTACGAAAATGGTCAGAAAAGATTTGTCCATTCCCTTGGCCACCGGAATCCAGAAGGTGCTGCGGACCCGTGAGGAACTGTTATACAACAATGTAAGGTTCAACCATGACGGCAAAACCAGGAACGTCTCCTTGAGAATTGTGCCCCTGCCTGAAAAAAAAGGATATGATTCGCTGGTGGCCGTGTTTTTTGAACCTGTTGCGGTCGAAAAAGAGCGAAACAGCCTGCCTTCCGACGTGTATGACATTGAAGAGGATGTACAGCAGAGGATCCTGGACCTGGAAAATGAGTTGCAGTTTGCACAGGAAAATCTCCAGGCCACCATAGAAGAGCTCGAAACTTCCAACGAGGAGCTGCAGGCTACCAACGAAGAGCTGCTGGCCAGCAACGAGGAACTCCAGTCCACCAACGAGGAACTCCAGTCCACCAACGAGGAACTGTTCACGGTAAATGCGGAATATCAAAAAAAGATCATCGAGTTGACCGAGATGAACAATGACGTGGAAAACCTTTTATCCAGTTCAGGGGTAGGGGTCCTTATCCTGGATGAAAACCATGAAATCAGGAAGTATTCCCCAAGGATATCCAGTATATTCAATGTCCTTGAAAAAGATATCGGACGGCCCATCAGTCACATTTCTCATAAAATACTCGGGTTTGATCCGCTGGAGGCTGCAAAGACCGTCCAGAAGAACAAAACCCAGGTTTCCCATGAGCTCAAAGATGAGGACGGTGTTTCCTACATGATAAGGGTGCTTCCCTATCATATAGGCCAGGATACTTATTCCGGAACCATTTTCACCTTTGTCGACATCAGCGAGTTGACCCGGGTGAAAAAGGATTTGAAAATCAGCCGGCGCCGGTCAAGTGATATTATTCAGCACATGCCGTCCGGCCTGTTCATCTACCGTAAAACAGCACAGGGGACATTGATACTTGAAGACAGCAATCCCCGGGCTGAAGAAATGACCGGTCTGGATCGCCGGCAATCTATGGGAATGTCTTTTCAGCAGCTATGGCCGGAGACAGGGAGACTGGGAATAATGGACCGGTTCCTGGACATATTCGAAACAAAAAAGCCCTTGATGATAAAGGATATGGTCTATGGAGACGATAACCTGTCGGGCCATTACAGGGTGTCTGCATTCCTGCTCCCGGAAGAACACCTCGCAGTTATTTTTGATGATATTACCGATGAGATAGAGATGGAAGAGAGGCTGGGCGAGGCCGAGCTGAAGTATACAAAGCTGTTCGAGCTGATAAGCCTGGGTGTTGTGTACCAGAACCGCCAGGGCCATATCATCTCTGCCAATCCGGCTGCCCAGGATATTTTAGGGCTCAGCCTGGACCAGATGCGGGGAAAGACATCCATGGATCCTGACTGGAAGGTGATAACTCCGTCCGGGGACGATCTGCCCGGCGACAGGCATCCGTCAATGGTATCCCTGCGGGAGGGAAAGCCTGTCAGAGGATTTGTCATGGGTGTATATCATCCTGATGAAAAGGCCCATAGATGGCTGAAAGTCGATGCCATACCCGAATTCAGGGATGGTGAAAAAGAGCCGTTCCAGGTGTTTACCATGTTTGAGGATATTACACGTGAAGTCAAAGCGTCAGGCTACAGGTAAAGGGGAATGAAAATGATAAAATCAGTCCCCTGGTACAGGTTGGTTTTTGAGCCATGCTAACTCCCGCGTTCGTCATTTAGATCAAGGTCAGGATAGTATTTGTCTGCGCATTCCCGGCAGATGCTGTGGCTGAATTCTGCATCTGAATGTTCGTGGATATAGGCTTCCATTTGGTTCCAGTATCCTTTATCATCCCGTATTTTCTTACAGTGCATGCATATCGGAAGGAGCCCTTTCAAAGTTTTTATCTTTGACATGGCGGTTTCCAGTTCCACTGTCCGTTCTTTCACTTTCTGTTCTAGTTCGTCATGGGACTGTTTTATTTCCGCCTGGTGCTTTTGAATCGATTTTGACAGGGCTTCCATATTACGGGCCAGATCTCCCAATTCGTCTGAGGAAGTGATGTCGATTTGTACCGCAAAATGTCCCTTTGCAATGGAGGATGCGGATTCGTCCAGTTTTTTGACAGGTGTTACGAAAAATTTTCGAAAAACGAGCAGGATCATTGTGATGCACAAAATGGAACATATCGCGGCTATTCCAATTGTCGCGTTTCGTATCTGTTTTTCGCTGTCACGAACGGCCTGGTCTTCCATGGCAAAGAAAACTACCCAGTCCCACGGTGTAAATTGCCGGACCACGTATAATTTTTCCACACCGCTTTCCATTATCAGTCCCCTGTATCGTGTTTCTGTAAAAGTTGGGGCAGAAGCTGATGGTTTTTTTGCCACAGGCCCCCATATGGTTTCCATAATGGTTTTGCCGCTTTTATCCGAACAGAATACCAGCCGGCCGGATGTATCCATGATGAAGATATGTGAATTATCAGGGATGCTGATGGATTCTCCTGTTTCATACGCATTTTGTTTGTATTCAGATACGAAAGCATCGACAGAGTTCAATCCGTTTCTTACCAGCAGGTGGTTGAGTTTTTCAATATCAGATACATAAGAATCGATAATGGTGTTCATATACAGGAATGTCGATCTGTGGACATTTTCTCCTGCTTTTTCTATAGACCAGAAGCCCAGCAGAAAAATACTTGCCAGTACCAGTGGAATAACGCCCAGAGCTATCTTTGTCTGCAGCTTCATGCTTTGCTTCCTTTAGCGGTATACATTCTTTCCGGCCAGATCCAGTATGTCCGGGGGGACGATAATGCCTGATTTCAAAGCAGTGGTGAGGTTTATACCCAGTTGAAATTTTGCGGGCGGCGTGACGGGAATTTTGCCAGGGTCGGCCCCCTGTAAAACAGCATCCACAAATTTTGCCGCTTCCCGGCCGCTGGCCTCGATATCCGGTGTGATATGCAGCAGTGCCCCCATTTTCACACTTTCCATGGTCTGTCCCATGGCAATGGGGACAGTCGAGTAATCCAACAGCATCTGCGTGTATTCTTTGAGCTCTCCCAGCGGGCCCTGGGGCTCCCACCAGAAATCAATTCTGCCGCAAAGGGATTGGATACCGGTTTCAACGGCTGCCAGCATTTCTGGGGTGCCCTCCGGTATTTTCTTATAGGGGATTTTGTAACGTTCAAATTCAATATCGTCCATTTGGTCTGCACTTTCGGTCAATGCCTGAATATCTCCCATGGAAGAAGGATAGGTGGAATGGATATATCCAAATCGAACCGGCCTGAAAGCTGTGTTTTCTCCGGGAACCGTCTGTCCTGTCAGGCGCAGGATCAGGTTTATCCTGGTTTTGGCCGGCACGGAGAAAATCCGCCCTGTCACGTTCGTGCCGGTGGGCTCTCCGGTTTTTTTTATCAATCCGGCACCCACAGGGTCTGCCACCTGGAAAAAGAAAACCGGCACATCCGTATCTTTCAGGACATTGACGGCTGCCTGGGATGCCAGTGTGGCTATGGTGGCAACTGCATCAGGGCGGCCTTCCGCCAGAACTTTTTTCAGTTCGTCCTCTGCAAACTGCCGGTCGCCTTTTGCCCTGATAATGGTCAATGTCATATTCTCCCCGTCTTTATATCCCAGGTCGGTAAGCTGGGCAAAAAAGGATTCCAGGTGAAGCTCACACGCCGGCACCGGCATGGTTACGATGACAACTACCCGCTTGTGTTCACCGGCACCGGCTGAAAAGGGCAGGACGGAATAAAGAACAAACAGGACTACAG
>CAYNHL010000078.1:0-17858 GCA_964397015.1 uncultured Desulfobacterales bacterium
ACAGCTGCCAGGAACCGGTGTCCGGGTTGTAGAAATATTCAAACACACGGTCTGTTCCCGTGGATTCTGTGACCTTGAGGTGGGTGGGGCCATGGTTGGTTTCTACCGTCCATTTTTTTACAAGGCTGCCTTCATCGACTATGTACAGCCCGCCGGATTCTCCGAGCACTTCATCTGACGGGAAAAACCGGATCTCGTAGCTGGCATGGCTTATGGTTACTATGTCAACGAGATACTCAGGGAGCAGAACCTGTCTTAACTGGTCCCGGCTGTCAAAGCGCTCGTCGAATTCTGCGGCCAGGGTGGACAGGGCCAGGCCGGCCGGTGTGGCCAGGCTGGCCGAAGGGGTGTCCGCCTTGATAACAAGGTTGCCGGCGGATGCGCCTTTTTGTGATTTGCCAAGGCCTATCTTGACATCGACACTGGCCAGGGAGAACACGGCATGGTCGGTACAGTCGCCGGAAGGCGTATCACAGGTCTGGCATCCGATAAAAACATAGGCTTCCCGGTATACGCAGGGGTTTGAAGGATGCGCAGCCCGGATGACAACCCAGCCGTCCCCGGTGTTTTCCGGGTCCACGGTGAGTTTGCCGTCATTTTCTCCCATGGTTACATTGATATCGGGACTGGACCGGCGTAAGGTCCAGATTACGGTATTGCCGGTCCCGGAATTGCCCGGTTGAACCCGGGCATCGAAAAAGACCTCGTCCCCGGCAACGATTGCCTGGTGCAGGTCATGGTCCTTCATGGTTATACGGGTGACCTTGATCGCGCCCGGTTTCAGTTCAATGGGCTCGCTTTCGATCTCGATATCCCCGCCGGGATTGAGAACCACTTTAGCGGTATATGCACCGGATTTTGACATGTCAAACTCAAAACCCCTGCCTATGGTTCCCTTGCCCAGACCCTTCAAATCCGCAGGGATGCAGGCAATGACATCGTTATATTCATAGATATAAAGATAGGCGCTTCCGGCCCTGTAGACAAACGGAGATATAACATATTTAATATCCACGTTACAGACCGAACGGCCCATGTCATCTACGCCGATCAGGACTTCTGGCAGGAGCGGTTCAACCGTGACACCGTACAATACTGTATAAAGACTTTTTTCATCGTCATGCTCTCTTTCTTCAATACTGCATTCACTGCAGCTATTATTGTTAACATCCCGAAGAATCTTTCCTTTGCCGGTTACCTCGATCTCGTTCACGCCCGGTTCGACTTCATATTCCGCCGTATACACTCCGTCTTCCCCGGCAGTCCCCTGGATGTCTCCAAAGGTCACGCCGGCTTCTATGAACTGTGTGTCTACGTAAAAAGAGCGGGTGCCTGCTACAATCGGGCATGTCTTGGTAAAGGTCTGATCCGGATCTTCCGGATCCTGGCATGTAAACGAATTTTGTTTTCTTTCATCATTTTCCCTTAAAAACCGGATCCTGGCCTTCAGGGGCACCGTTTCTCCAGGAGCCGAGGCGGTTATATTGTTACCGTTGGAGTCCACTGTATATGAACTGGTTATATTGAAAGAGATGTCCGGCGGGTTGTCTCCTTCGCAGCTTCCAAATGCCGGGGTTTCATATTCAACGAATGTCGATGAAAGAGAATCACAGCTGATGTTTATTTTGGTTTTTGCACTGGGGATGGCGCCGGACATGACATACACAGAAGCGCCTTTATAATTGGTCACATCTTCAATAGATGATTCGGCCGAACTGCATTCACCATATACCGGCATATCTGCCATGCACGGATCTTCCAGGTCGAACAACAGCAGCTCCCTGTCATCCCCGCCGGGATCGCAGTTTCCGTTTTCAACAGCCGCCTCAGCTTCAAACAAGATGGGTTCATTGGACACCGGGTTGCCGAATATGTCCGTCAATTGGACTTTTATATAGCCAACACATTGAAGCAGTCCCGGAAAGGCATTGATCCAGGGGGTTATGTCATGGGGGGCACCCGGGAAGCCGTAGGCCGTGAACGGATGGCTCAGGCTGACGTCAAGTGCGGGCAGCCGCGCGCTGATGATGTTCTCGCCTACCTGGAAGGAATAGGGCCGGGACTTTGGTTCACTCTCTTTTTTAAACTTGAATGCCGGGTTGGCAGCAGTGCTTCTACCGCAGATAAACGATGCTTCAGCAATACCGGTGGCATCTGTTACGGTAGTATAATGTGTGCTGCCGTTTCCAAACCTGCCGCCGCCCCTGACGACAAAAAAGGTTATGCCCGCCCCTTTGACAGGGTTTCCGCTGATATCTAGAGCCACTACCTGAAGCTTGGAAGAAAGAGAGCTTCCGGCCACACCGTCCTGAAGGTCGGTTCTGGGCAGTTTTTCGATTTTCAAAGCAGCCAGGGGGTCGGCATTCACCTCTCCTGGAAAGGTGTTCAAAAGAGAATCCATCCTGCTGTCATAATATTCATCCCACCTGTCAAACCGCCAGGAGGTCATGCCTCCGGCAATCATGCCGGACAGCATCCACCCGGACTCCCCGGTAATCAGATTTTCCTTTATATAACCGATTCCGGTAAAATCCTCGTAATTCACGTAATTTGCCGGAATGGTCACGATCAGCCCCTGCTGATTGACTGCATGGGAAATATCCTCCTTGATATGATCCGGGAACGGCAGACCCGGCAGGATACTGCCGATGTTATCCGGCCTGATTTCCCGCAGAGTCAGGCTGTTCACCGAAGCTGTGCCCAGCAGCCGGGCCGTCGACACACCGGGCACTTCGAGAACCTGGTCAAATATCCTGTTTTCCAGTACTGATCCTTCAAGGGATGAAAAGGCCATGAACTGTTTACTCCGATCAAAATCGCCTTCTTCACTGCCGTTGAAAGTGTCCACCGCCCGGAAAGCGGCGTCAATGTAAATTCCTTTCAGTTCAAGCTCATGGGGCTTGCCGAAAAGGTATGTCACTTCGGTGACACAGCCCATGGTTACAGCCGTGGGAACAGGACGGTTGACGATCAGCTGCAAGAGATCAGCCAGCTCCTGCTCCGCACGGTTCCACTGGTCGATATAGGTCATGACACCTGTATGAAGCAGATCAATGCCGGTCCGGTCCTGTGGAGCGACAGGCTCGGGCAGAACGGCATTTTGCGCGGTAATGCCGATAACGCTGACATTGCCGGTAATATGACGGTTTTCAAATGTTTCGGTCCGGAAAGGCGAAACAAGGCTTGTTTCAAGGATAAAGGCATCCCCCCTGATAAATCCGTCTGACCCTGCAACCATACGCCTGTTGTCCACTTCAATCACCGGCCGCATATTCACCAGGTACGCCGGAGTCCGCTGCAGACCTCCATAAGCGTTGATAATTTCCTGGTCCTCGATTGTCAGGGGCTCATAAGACAGCTTGATCAGGCGGTTGGACAGATCCGGCACCAGCAGGGTCTGATCGAAAACAGGAATCCTGTCCGGTGTCATTGCCTTGAACCTGACCTTGTGGATCAATTCGTTTGGAAGCTGCGTATATTCTCCGGTCACTGCGACGGTTTCAAACTGGAGGTGAGCCGGAATAATGGTGACGGCCTCTGTTTTCAATGACCGCTTTTTAAGCAGCCTGTCATAACCTGTATTGAGCTCGAGGGCCCTGATCTCGTTTTCGATCCCGGTTCTCAAGTATTCAAGAAAAGTATCGTCCCGCGGCCGGGAAAGGTAGCTGCTGCGGAAGGTATCCAGGGACAGTTGTTCCAGTACGGGATCACCGGGGGTTTCTTCAAAACCCACTGTTTTAAGGCTGGTGTCCAGACCTGCCCAGATTTTTCCGAAATTGTCGGCAATCACTCCCCTGTAGTTTTCATAGGGGATCTGTACCTCCACCCAGACATGCTCTATGGTGATGTTTTGAATGGCCTGGTTCTCAAAGACCAGTTCATGGGGAATGCCGGCCTTTTGAAAAAATGCCGGCAGGTCGGCTATGGATTTGACCCCGGTCATTTCAAGGGCTTCATCGAGATCCGGAAAAAACGATATCACGCCTTGTACGTATCGGGCCGGGTATCCGGACGCCCTGAAAAGCGCGATCAGCAAGGCTGCCTGGTCACAGTCATTCCCGCTTTTCTGGCGCAGTGTTTCTTTTGCACCCTTCATGGCGCCGTAATACCACTGGGTGTCAATATTGTTCTTGACCCACTCATAAATGGCCACCGGGCTCCAGTCCAGGGATTGCGCCAGCTCGGCAATTTCCGGGGTGATGGATGCCAGCGGACTTTCTTGAGTGTCCTGGTCTGTCACCTCTGCATTACCGCCAAGGTAAGCAGGAAGGACCTGGGGCTCTGTAACCGGCTTTTTCGCCGTATAATTGAGATGACGGTAGGGAAGCGCTCTCAGGATAGGATATTGCTGCTTTTGAATAATCCGGCCGATGAGATTCAACAGCCTGTCAATCATGACCGGGGTCAGGTCCTGTTCCGATTCAAGGGCATCTACCAGTCTCAAGTATTCAGGAAGTGTTTGATTATAAAGGGCCTGCATCTGTTCATGACGCTGTAAAGCAGATAACGATATACCCTGGATGCGTTCACCGGCCTGCCGGTATTTTGCATCGAGCATCAGGCTCATCAAGCGGATCTCATCGGCCCGGGCCCTGATTGAATCGAGCATGGATGCCCGGGTTGTATCATCGGCAGGTGCTGTTTTCATAAGAGTCAGCCGGCTTTGACTGGCCTCGAGTTGAGTTTCCAGCCCGGCCTCGATGCTGTTTCCAGCCAGCGCAAGGGATATATTGAATAAAGACATCAATAATACGGCCATAAGACCGGGTATGTATTTTTTGATCACAGCAGCCTCCGGGGATCTGTATTTTCCATGTTTTACCTGGTTCTGGGCACACTGAACACATGCACCGCTTGAGAAAGGGTCTCTTCACCGTCAATCCCTGCCTTGACACGGTACCAGTAATCTTTGTTCACAAGGATATTATAATCGATATAACCGGCCACCGCCAAATCGGTTTCCAGGGTATCGATGCACTCAAACCCTGAATTCGGACCGGTTTCAGACCGCAGTATCTCATAGCTCAAAGAGGCACCCGAATCCATGTGGGTCCATCTGAGCTGGCACTTGGTTCCCTTTGGACGGGTTGACAGATCCGTCACCCCTACAGGGTAAACCGTCACAAGGCCGGTGGCCTCGGACTGCTGATCCGGCAGGCCGGCGCCTGGAAATGCTGCCGAAGTATTGTCCGTGACGCGCAGGCCGATAGTATATGCGCCCGGGGTGTCATATGCCGGCAGGGTGGCTTCCTTTCCAAGTGCATCGAGATACAGGAACGGAACAATGTATCCGCTGTCCCATTCAAAACCGGTCAGGGTATCAAAAGGCGGTTCTCCGGACTCACTGGTTCCTTCATCCGGATCATGAGATCCCGAAGCATCCACCTGGACCGGCTCACCTTCGACTGCGACATAGGGACCGCCTGCATCTGCAACCGGAGGATGAATATCGGGCGCAATGATTTCAAACCCGCACGAGGCCAGGACTGCATAATCTTCGCTGCCGAAGACACCTGCCATCAGCGTGCCGGTATATGCCTGGGGAACAAAATGGCGGCCCGGGATGGTAAATGTACCATGAACTGTAATACCGGATGGCAGGTTGACTGTTTTTTCAGTTTCGATATCCGGAAATTCCGGTATAACGACCCGGACCCTGGAATCATCCAGATTGACCGGGCCGGTATTGGTGACTGAATATTTCATAAAAACCTGATTGCCGAGAACAACCTGTTCCGGGTCGGCCTCCAGGGTCCCGGTGAGCTCGAGCAGCGGGTCATCAGGATTTGTATCGTTAATCACGGTAACCGGTGCTTTAGTGATCAGAACCGTTTGCCCGCCTGTTTCATATTCGAGCACCACTTCATAGGTTCCCGGGGAATATCCCGTGGAAACAAAGTCAGCCTCCATGGACAGGCTGGTATTCATTAAAACCGTATGGACCTGCCTGACACTTTCCTTGACTTCCAGGGTCAAAGGATCAACAACTGTCAAGAGCAAAGGAAGGTCAATACGGTCAATGTTGCCGGTATTGGTTACCTGTGCATGAACACTGAAGGAATCGCCGGATTGAAAAGCTGCCGGGGCAGGCTCAACCGTTCCGGTGATAAAGGATTCCGCGTCAATCCGGAAAGTCTTTTCACTGGAAGAAACGGTTTCGTCCTCGGCCATGACCTCGATACCGGCCTGGTAATCTCCGGGAGCAGCCGTACCTGTGTTCCAGGCATGATACAATGCAGACGGGACATTTGCCAGGACATCATACAGGCTGTCCCATTGTTCGAAATAAAGGGTGCCTGATGAATCTGTAATTGTCGTATGAGCCGTAAGCTCGGAAATTATATAATTGCTCCGGCTTGTGATAACCGATTCGAGCTTCACTTCTTTATCAAACCCGTATGCGGCCCGGTCGGTAACAAGAGAGGTCTCTATTTGTGTCAGCCGTTCGATGGTAAACGGGTCGAGGGTCTCTATAGCCATGTCGTCATCATCTGTAAGGCGCGCCCTGACAAAATACTCTCCCGGCCACGCATTCCCGGTGTCCCAGGTATAGTGAAACTGCATTCCGGTGGTATAGGGCAGGACGAATTCACTGCTGTCAAGCGATTCAACAGGAGTCAGCACGGCATCCAGGATCTCCAGGTCGAACTGGACCTGTTTTTCCAAACCCGGATTATACAAGGTGACATCGATGCCAAGATCGGTATCACTGGTATTGTCATAATCAAGAACGGTCTCCATGCCGATCTCATTTGTCAAGGAGACATGAAATTCAAAAACAAGCTTGTTATTGGTTTCATCCGATTCCGGGATTGAATCATGCGGGTCTGCCTGTGCCGTCAAAACAAGGCGCCCAAAAATATCGCCGGTGTCCATGGAAAAACTCAAGACCGCATCCCTGTTTTCTTCCAGTAGATAAATGATATCTGAATGGGTGAACACCTCTTGCCCCGAGCTGTCCTTGATGGAAACGGCCACATCGACGTTGGATGCCGGTTCAAACCCCTGGTTTTTTACAACCAGGGTGAAGTTGACGGTATCGCCTGAAACTGGTGCGAAAGGATACAGCGTCAGGTTGCTGGGGGAAATGACAAGATCCGGCATGCTTGACGTTTCAAGCGTTATAACGACTGGACCGGACTCAGGGCCGGTATTGCCCGCCATGTCCGTGGCCGTTGCCTGGAGCCGGTTTTCACCAATGTCAAGCCGCAATGGATCCATATGAAAGGCCCCGGCGGGAAAGATGAATTTCAACAGACCCTTGTCCAGTATGGCGATATTGCCGTTCCAGATATGGGACAAGAGCCTTGAATCATTTGCGCCCTCGGGCTGCAGAACCTGTTTTCCGCCTTCTTCAACCCAGACCATGTTCAATGTATCGCCTGACAGGTAGACAATGGCGTTACCGCATTGTGTCCATGCCAGCTGAGATATATGATCCGATGCAGCAATCTGCCGGCTGGTCAGGGTCAGGGTGTCAAATATGGAAATGTAATACTCGGTATTGTCTTGAGACCGGTGAATATAAGCCAGGGTATTTTCGACCGGAGACCATGCCGATTTCCCGCCCGACAGGGCTTGGTCGACAATCAATGGTTCCTGGCTGTCTCCAGGCTGTTTCACTTTCAGCTGGACACTGCTCCCATACCCGTCTTCCAGGCTGATCCACCGGTCATCATATGATACGGCAGGATAAACTGAATAGGACGGGGTCGCACAAATCTTTATCAACTCCTGCCGGTCAAAATCATAAGCCCATATGTCATTGGCAGGATCTGCTTCATTTCTCATGGACATGAACAGCCTGCTTTTGTCACTGGCCCAGGCCGGATACCTGGATCCCCAGGTTCCCGGAACCTCAGTTATCACGCCTTCTTGAACATCGTAAACTGCAATTTTATTCTGGTGATCGCCGCTGTTAGAACAATAGGCCAGTTTCGTGCTGTCTTTAGACCAGCAGAACGCAGACCCGGATTCCTGGATAAAGGTTTCGTTCCCTGTATCCATGTTGTATAAAACCATTCTTTGCTGCGTCTGAAGGGACAAATACCTTCCGTCAGGTGAGATTGCCTGGCGGGATATTGCATTGTCGCCATAAGGCAGCTCAACCGCTGTTGCAATCCGGGCAGGCCCGTTTGCAGCCGTTTCCCCTGTAAAACGCTGGTTCCTGAACATCCTTACAATGGAGGAGGGCTCGGCATACCCGGCCAGAGACACCATGGGACTTGCTACGGTTATCGGCCTTTCCGCGGTCGCGGGATAAAGGATAACCGGGGCATCAGGGGGTATGATATCATTGGGAATGCCTTCTTCTCTTTCACTGTAAAGACTTTCATTGTTCAAACCGTCTACGGCCACGACCCTGTAGTAATATGTCTGCCCGTTGATCAATCCAAGGTCGTCATAACAGGTGGCCGTAATCAGTTCGCTGTTGACCCTGGTAAAAGGCCCGTCAGGGCTGTCACTGCGGTAGAGATTATAGCCTGAAGCTCCATCAACGGCTTCCCAGCATATACGGAGCACGCCGCCCCGGGGCAGACTCTCAACTGTAAGGGCGATCGGGGTATCCGGCAACGGCCCGGTTATCTCGGCAGATGCCTCGTTGCTGGGCAAACTTTCATTGCTGCGGATATCGACAGCGGTCACGCGATAGGTATAACTGCCGTTGGCAAGGTTTGTATCTTTCCAGGCTGTTTGAGAAATCAAGCCGTCCGTCACCAGGACCCAGCCGGTTTGAGTCTGCCGGTAAACCCGGTACCCGTCAAGATCAGGCGATGATGACGCAGTCCACTCCAGGTCGATATCAGACCCTGAGGCCGAGGCCGTGAGATCCAAAGGTGCGTCAGGCCCCTCTATATCACCGATGACCGCGGTCACAGGATCTGTCAGGGCACTCTCCTGGCCGTGCACGTTAACGGCACTGACCTGGTAGTCATATGATCCGTCATCAAGTGCCTGGTCCTGAAAAGCTGTTTGTGTGTGACAGATCATCTCCCATATTCTGAATTCACACAAAGAAGCCCTGGTGTTATTATTTGTCTCCTCGGCCTTTGTGATAACGATGCGGATACTGTCCGTGCTGAAACCCGGTTCTATATCAAACCGGTTCTGTTCGTTTTCATTGAATTTCACCTTGACCAGGGAGATCCATGCATACCCCGACCAGCCCTGAATTTCAAAATCCCGGCCGATCTTGCCTGGCCTCCAGTTCAGCCCGACCCTGGAAACGACTGTTGGCATATCCAGTTCAACCTCAAGCCGGACAGGTGATTCACCTGACGGATAACAGGACCAGCAGGTGGAATCATCGTTATCCCTTGTCCTGGAACTGTAATAATTGGATGCCGATGCCCACACCGTTCCACCGGTCACCAGGGAATCCTGCGAACCCTCCCCTGAAGACCCTGCAAGTTCGGCATCCCTGTAAACACGGTATCCCAGGATATCCGGTTCAGGATTCGGGTTCCAGGAAAGGTCACAGTCATAGTCTGTGACCACCGCCTCCAACCCAGTAGGCACCGATGGCGGCAGAACATACTGGACCACCGTATTGACGGATAATTTGCTGGTATTTCCATCCTGATCAGATGCCTGGACCGCCAGGTGATTTTTTCCTGTCAGGAGCGTGATATCCGTCGTGAACCTGCCGAGATCATTGGCCGTACATTCGGCAATGGTTTCATATTCACTGCCGCTGTACCTGAGCACATTGACTGATACCAGGGGACGTGCCTGTCCTGTCAACCGGACATCCGGCTCTGCGACCGGAGTATAGGGCTGGTCCAGCAGGGGGGTATATACATCTGCCGGACAGACCTCACTTCCGGCGCTTTCATTGTCAGAAAGATCCTCGGCTGTAACCTGATACCGGTAAATTTTGTCTTCTGACAACTCCGGATGGACAAACGTATTGGTTTCCACCGGCTCGTCATTCAGTTTCAGGCTGCCGGAACTGATTTCATAAATATTGTATCCCTTTAGATCCGGTTCGGTATTGTCCTCCCATGAAAGGGTGACCCGATCCTCTTCTGTCAGTGTTGAAAGCCCGGCCGGAGGTTCAGGCGGGGTAATGTCCGCATGGACGACAATGACGACATCCGGGTCGGGATCTGTCCTGCCGCCGGTGTCCTCTGCCACGGCCCGGATCAGGTATATGCCGTAGGGTATTGAAAGCGCCGCGGGATCCAGTTCCATGTTATAGGGCACCGATGTTACAGCATCCCCGAGATCGGTCCAGCCGGAGGCATCTTCTGCTTTGTACTGGAACACGACCTCCTCGATGTCAAGGTCAAGTGTTGCACCCTTGATTGTAAATGCCGTGTCAAAGGTAAAATACTCTTCTCCAGTACCTTGCGGATAAACAATGGTGATATGGGGCGGATGAACATCCACTGCAAGTGAAATCGTATTGGATGGCGGACTTAAATTGCCGGCCTCGTTCATGGCCAGGATAAAATAGGTATGATCCCCGTCCGGCACGCCGTTGTCCAGGTAAGATGTACCGCTGACAAGGTATGGTGTAAGATCTCCCACAGGTTCTGTTGCGGCGTTGGCAAGGTTGCCGTTCCTGAATACCAGGTATCCTTTTATATCCGGTTCCGCACTTTGCTGCCACTCCAGGTCGACCGCACTGACCAGCGGCCCCTGCTGCTGTGCTGAAAGCAGAACCGGTGCGCCGGGCGCCTGGTTGTTAACTGTAACACATACCTGGTGTTCGCCGATATTCCCGGTTTCATCCTCGGCTTCCAGTTTCAGTGAATATAAACCCTGGTCTTCAAGACCCAGGGTATCCCATTTGCCCAGTTCCCCGTACGACACAGGAAAAGTGCCTGACTTTATCAGCTCCCATGATTCAGGCGCCTCCCCGGTTCCGGCATAGAGGCGGTATTCCTTGAAATCATCATTGCTGAACGCGGTTCCCATGACCTCGACAAGATCACTTACAGGCTGGTTGTCAAGCGGAAATCGAATCCGGGTGGTTGGCGGCGTGATGTCCACTACAAGATTTATCGTGTTGGAGTGCCCGCTTTCCCATCCGGCATGATCAACCGCTGTTACGGTATATGTGTATTCCCCTTCGGCAAGACCCTGATCCTGGAACTGCTTTTGTGTGACAAGTTCTCCGGGTATCTTCCCTCCGTTTTTATAAACGTTGAACCCTGCTATGTCCGGTTCGCCCTGGTCTTCCCATGTCAGGTGCGCATTATTTTTTTCCCGGACTAAACCTTCAAGATCAGGGGCAAGCGGTGGTGTGGTATCGACAATCAGGCCTGTTTTCAACTCAGTGGTATTTCCGGCCCTGTCTTCTGCAAAAAGCCGCAGGCAATAAGTGCCGTCCGGCCCGGGCGCATGCCATGCTCCAAGCACATTGTCCGTTACCGCAGCCTCGCCCCTTGAAAGAGGAGACCATTGAAATGCATCTGAACAATCGCCCTGTGAAACGCTCAGGATATATTCCTTGAGCTGCGGATCATTCACAGATCCGATTACGGACAGCGGTGATGTGACAAAACCACCAGGCTCAGGGGTGATGATTGATATTTCAGGAGTAGTGTTGTCAACGTGGACATCCACCGTGACCTCATTTTCCCAGCCGGCAAGATCACGGGCAAAAAGAGAAAGAACATGATCTCCGTCTTCAATGCCTCCGGCCGGGCCGGTCACCCATTCGAACAGTTCGGTCGTGCCAGGCAGGTCAGTCCCAGAAACAAGCTCGATCCAGCTGCCGGAAGAACCGGCGGCCCGGTAGCGCAGGGTCCATTTTTCCAGGTTTTCTTCAATAATTTTTCCCTTTACCGTTACCAGGTCACTGTTACCGCCTAAAATCTCCTGTGGAGCCGGATAAAGAAGGGTCAATTGAGGCGGGGTAAGGTCCACTGTAAAATCGGTAACAGATTCCGAAGTGTTTTGTCCCTTGTCCCGGGCATGGACTTTGAGCCTGTAGAGACCGTCAGCCAGTTCCTGTTCTGGAAAAATCCTGTCAATGGCGGCGGCCGTGCCGGAGGCGACCTGAACGGTGCCGGTTTCGCCCTGGATCTCAATGGTAAAACTCTCCAGGTTCAGGTCCGATATGGTTCCCCTTGGTTCCAGGGGTGCGTTGATATACTCCTGCGGCCCGGGAACGGACATTTCAATATCCGGGGCTGTTGTATCCAGGTAAAAAGACTGTTGTTCCAGCTGTTTTATTTCAGGAGCAAGAACCAGGGATGCCTGCATTGCCGCAGTGTAAATCCCGTCAGGGCACATGCCCTGGTCTTCATTCCGCCCGTCCCAGGAAAACTGCCCTTCCATTGTGCCGGCAGGTTCACGGGTAAACGTTTTAACGATCCCGCCCTGGTCATTTTTAATGGTCACTTCGATATCAAAGGCTTCATTCAAATCTGCATTCAATACATAATCAAGGGATATGGTGTCCAGTATACCGTCATTGTTCGGAGAAAATACGTTCGGATTTGCCTCGAAAAAGGATATCAGCCTCAAATCCCGGTTCATGTCAATTGTTACGCTGGCCGTTCTTGTATTCCCGGCGTGATCCAGCGCCCTGAGCTTCAATACCCGGGTGCCATGATTGATGCCAAAGGAATTCCATTCACCGAGCCGCTGGTCTATGACCTGCTGGATGCCGGCACCAATCAACTGGCCATTGACATCTTCCTCGTTTTTTAAAACCTCCAGTGTATAATTTTTAAAATGCAGGTCTTTTACGGTTCCTGTGACCTCCACCATTGTCGGAATCATGGAATCTTCCCCGGGATAACTTATGACAGCAGTGGGCGCAATCGTATCAATTGCAGTGTAAGTGATTCTTTCATAAAAATTATTGCATTCATCCGTGAACCTGAACAAAAGAATATAGTTTCCATCCGGCACCACCTGCCCGTTTTGACCGGTACCGTCCCATTGGTATAAAAAATCTCCTTTTTCAACCGGCATCGCGTTTTCCACCCTTGTTTCCTGACCGTCGGCCACTGCAATGATATCCAGTGTGCCTGGATTGGATGCATGACAGTCAAACAATGCAAGATCCTTGACTCCGTCTCCGTTGGGTGAAAACAGGTCGGTTCTGGATTCTGCCTGGAAAGATGCTCCCTTGACATAAAACTCGACGGTTTTACAGGATTTGTTACCCGATACATCTGTAACCGTCAGTTCGAGCAATATATCTTTGCCCAGCACTTCTTGAGGCAGTATCCATCTCCCTGTTCCACTGACAACTAAATCGTCTGTAACTTCTCTTTCAATGGATTGCCATGAATCCGGATTATCGGAAAACGCCCATGCCAGTGAACACTCGATCCTCCCGGAGTTATCGCTTGCCTCCCCTTCAATATCGATGCCATATGAAATTTCGCCCCCAGGAGAAACAATTTTAAGGGGGCATATTTCCGAATTGTCATCAGGGTAAGCTATCTGTGCCACCGGCAATACCCGGTCCACCCTGAGTTCTTCGTTATCTGTTCTGTACAACCCCCGGTCTCGGGTTTCAATCTCTGCAAACACATTGTAGATGCCCGGATAAAGAATAAATTCATTGTCGGCATTCATCTGGTGAATATCGTATTCAAAATGCCCGAATCCAGGTTCATGTTCATGCTGTTGGTGTATAAGCTCGGGGCGGCCGTTTTTTTCTATATAATATGAAAAACTTGATATCTCTAGTTCAGGGAAATCTTGATTTATGGAAAGCAGCACTCCCGGAGAGTAGTTGCCGCACGTCCCTGTTAATGGTTCAACATCAATTCCGCTGCATTCAAAATTTTCAGCAGTTAATTTTATTTGCGACTCAAAACCAAATCCATCCAGCCTGGCGCCGTAAATTGAAATTATATCCCCGGGCAGCAGTTCCGGCATTTCCCATGATGGATCTTTCCATAATTCAAGCCGGCCGGATGGCACATCATGTCCTTCCCTGCTGTCCCAATACCTGTCTATAAAAGAACTGCCGTCTTGCTTGATGATTTTTACCACCACGAGCTGGTTTTCCTGGCTTGATAAATCAGCTCCAAAAATACCGCAACCAGAAAATATTCTGAGGCATTCAAAATCCAGGGGCTTATAATCAATAACCTTTCTGCCTTCTATATTGACCCCGACCATTTTGAGTGTCCCGCTTGTTCCATGGGGATAGGGAAATGAAATTGGAAACCATGATCCACTTTCCGGAATGATATCGCCGGCACCTGTATCCCATGATATTAGTTCAACCCAGTTCCCGGCACCGATATCAGAGCGCTCTTTGAAAAACACTTTCAAGAGCATCAGGGGTGTCTCTATTGAATGAAATCCTATGATCTTGAATGGCTGGCAGGAAGAAGCTGTAGGAGAGGGAGGAGGAGGATCTATTTCTGGTAATGGCACAAAAGCCTGTACAAACGCCAATTCAAAAAAAATACATCCAAAAACTTCTTGTTCAGACCTGTATACAGTACCTTTGGCATCGATTCCTTCCATTATAATTGTGTCAGTATCATCGAGATGAATGGGATATTCCCAGTCCGGCCACCGGGTGTTGTCCCACAGATAAAAATCATGATTCGGAATATGATCATTGACTGCCGCGTCCCATTCCTTGCTGATATAAGTGTATCCATATTCGGTTTTGATGGAAACGGTCAATTTTTCAAGATCTTCATAAATCCTCAATCTGGCCTTAGTACACTCAAGATCAAACATATTGTCGGTTGGAACCTCATTGGAATACCAGACCTCATGGTTGGGCATTACCGCCTTTAACCTTACATTCATGATGTTTTCAAGGTTCATTCCCGTTGTATCGCAGGAAAGGGTCAACGATCCCCGGGCCTGGGTCTCGATCCCGGGGCCGTCTATCCAGCTGCCGTTCGCCTTCTGGTATTGAAAATAATAAGCAGCCGGTTTCTGCCTGAAGGTTCCAACCGCCTCGAGACTGTGGATGCCGGGTTTAAGGGACGCTTCATAAATTGGCTGGTCCGGGCTGGTTGTCAGGACATCATCTTCTCTTTGAACCAGGATAGAGGTTTCATCTTCATCCTCTGGTCCCTTCCACTCGTGCAAGGCAAACAGTTCTTCCAGGACTTCTGTCGACGCGGTGGTTACATTGCCAGCAAGATCCTCTACCGTCAGCCTTAATTGTTTGCCCGAAAGCAGGTCAAAGTTTGAAAATGTCTTGATAGTGCCTTTTTCAGTATCATTCCATTTCGGCTTGTCAGGAACAGGAGAATTTCCTGAAAGGTACTCAAACCATTGATCGGGATTTTCCCCTTCACCATATTCCAGAATCCATTGCTTGAAATTCAAATCCCGGGCCAGTCCGAGGATGGACGCACTAAAAGTTGTTTCAAATTCTTCCTCTTCTACTATTTCATCTTCAACCGGAATTTCTTTTTGGCCCAGCCCGATTTCAGTCAAAAGGGCTTCTGCTTCCGGCGGCAGGGTGTCAATTGTTGCCTTGAAGACATGATCTTTGACCTGGATAAAATAATCCCCGTCCGGGACCATCCTTCCATTTTCATCTGTCCCGTCCCAGACGATAAAATCTTTTCCTCCGGGCTGCGGGATTTCAAGGTAGCTTTTCTGAATTTTTTTCACCTGTCCGCCTGATTCGTCTGTGATTGTAAAATCAAGGACCAGCGCAGGCTCAAGCACGGTATAATGCAATTTTAAAACATCCAGCACTCCATCACCGTTGGGAGAAATATATGTTTCATCCAGAAAAAGATCGGCTATACTGGTTTCCTTTCCCCAGAAAACCCGTTTTTGTTTGTATGCAGTATTTCCGGCACAGTCAGTTACCGTGAGCCTGATATAAAAGATTCCCCTGTGCGGCGGTGTCCACAAATGCATCTCTTCATTCAAGGACATCTCCAGACATGGCGGGCGGATCAGGTTCCAGGTCTCCGGCTCATCTTCAGATGCATATTCCAGCGTGTAACCGGCAAAGTTGTAGTCAGATGCCGTTCCTTTTATTTTAAACCCGTTTTCATCTCTTAAAACCCATAAATCCACTCCCAGGTTCAGCAATGATCTCATAACCCAGAGATCCTCTTTTCCCCGGCCATGACAGACACTTTCCGGGACAACGGTTTGTTTATATGTCAGGTATTTGCTGTTGGAAGACAATGCCAGATTTTCGTTAAATGGAACATAAAGTTTTGTCCCGGCCATGTAATTGCGATAATAGCTGCCTTCCTCGTCTTGACCCCGGGTCCAGTATCCGTCAAAAAAACCTGAAGAAATCAGATAAAATCGTTCCCATGGCACGGAAATATTGCCGTTTATATAAACAGTGCCGTTTTCCAAACGCAGGCTGTAAGGCATTTGATTATTGTTTCCAAGCAAAGATGCTCCATTGACCGGAATATTGAGCATTTCTCCGGTAATGGTATTCAAGGCAAACGGCCCCCTTTTATTGAATGCCCAGATCCAGACCCCGTCATAAAACCACTCAAGGGTTCCGTGGGCGATTTCAGCGGCTTCCGGATCATGGGGATCAAAATCCGGCAGTTCCGGGTTGTCGTTTCCGGAATCGTAGTCACGCTCCTCGTTGGCATTCATGACAAGCTCTATGGTTTCGATATCATCGGGCAGTCCTGTCCATTCCAGCAGAACAGTCTGTTCTGTGACATCGGCATGGTCGCCATCCAGAAAAAGTATCTTTTCTATAATTTCTTCGTTGCTGCCGTAAATTGCGGCGGATTCCGGAAAGAAGGCTTCGTTGTCTATCATTAACGAGACATGGTCAATGGCCGCGCTGTCGGTTCCCTGCTGGAACAGCCTAAGCTTCATACTACCGTTGACCGGCCCTGTGATGCCTGTCAGGTCGACAGATTGTGTTTCAAACACCATCCCATAGTGCAGGACGGCTTTTTCAATCCATGATCCTTCATTTTCAACCAGAACATGATAGGAAGCTCCTCCGGAAAAGCAATAATCTTTATTTTTCGTGATCAAAAACGAACTTTTGTTACCTGACAAGGCATCCCAAACAACCAGGTATCCATTGAACAAACATTTTGACTCATCGGTATATTCATAGGCATCGTCCACAAAAGCAAGGCGGTCTCCCTGTTTGGACCAGGCCAGCTCCCGAATTGTTTCTTTTATCCCAAAATAATTAATGCAATAACCGTTATGGATTAAACGCGACTCACCTACTGTATTCACGATTTTAACCATCCAGTAACCATCGTCTTCTTTCCACCCTGTCCCGCCATATCCGTCAGGCGGTCCTGCGGATTCGTCATATTCTCTGGCGGCAACAGCAAACAAATCACCCCGGGGAGAGGGCGATATGCCGCTTATGGACTTTAATGCTTCCAGGCCCTGGATATATCCTTTGAAAACCGGATCATCCATGTTGTGATAATAAAGCGAATAGATATAAGGCGAATGATTTGTCCGTTCGGAAACAATCAGGATTTTATCATCCAGCCATTGTATTTCTTTAATTGATTTTGATTCATCTGAAGATTCTAGCAACATTGATCCATCTGACGGATTTACCAGGTAATACAAACTGTTCCTTGTTTTGATCAACAGAGTGTGACTTTTCGGCGCTATCTTTTTTTTATCAATGTTTTCATCAATTGAAACCGAAAATGCCGGGGAACCATCCGGTGCTGCATACACGATCTGTACACCCGGCTCAAGATGGTTGAACCTTATGACGTATTGAGAATCGTTGCTCCAGAAGTACTCTGACAGTACAGACCGGTTCTCTCTTTGATACCGTGCAAGGTTTGCAAGATTCTCACCGAACCGGTCCACAGCCCACAACTGGTATTCATCCGGCAGGGCATTGCTTTTGTCGTGCTTTTTTACAAAAAAGGCTATGTGCCTGTTATCCGGAGAAATGAAAAAGGCCTTCTCTCCCCGCTTTA
>CAYNHL010000079.1:0-17258 GCA_964397015.1 uncultured Desulfobacterales bacterium
TCCAGACAAAATCATCAGGAACCTGCACCTTTCCTACCCGGGTGAACGCGCCCATTACGACCGCTTGAAAACACTGATCAAAGACACCCTGGGCAGCAAAGAGCTGACAGTTTTTGAACACAGCAGGCTCACTGAACTTGTCGGTGTTACAGGAAACTATACATTGACTTTCAACCACCATAACGGACAGGATGAAACTGTAAAGGCTGGTGCGATCATCGCAGCACTTGACGCAGAATTGTCACCGCCGGGTCCGGAGTTCGGTTATGACGGCTGCTCCGTTTTCATCCAGTCTGAAATGGAGGAACATGTTACCCGGAATGGTACCCCGAAAGGACAGGTAGTCTTCTGGATCAGTGACTATGAATACGGCACGCCTGAGCATGCAATGCTTTCGGCAAAAAGTGCGTGGGCAATGGCCATGCACATGAAGGCATGCTCTCCTGAAACCAATATCATGATTTTTTACAACGAAAAAATGGCGATTCCCTTAACCGGGGCGGAAAGGGCAATCAACCGGAAGGCGCAAATCGCCTGGATACCCTATGACAATGCGGTCCGCCCCTCTGTACAGGACGGCTACGTTACCTTCTGCAATCTCAAAGACCATGTGGAGCATGAGCTTGCCTGGGATTTTCTGGTGCTCTCCCCCAAACGAGGAATCAGCGGTGAAGCAAAGACTACGGCCAGGATACTGGGACTGATTCACAAGGAAGCGCCTTTTTTGACAGGGCATCACGCAAAGGTAAGACCGGAAATGATAGGCAGGGAGGAAACCTATCTGGCAGGTAGCGCCCGATATCCTTGTGACCTGCAGGAAGCATTGAACCAGGGCAGAAAAGCGGGCATCAGAAATGTGGAGATGATTGAAAAATCACAAGCAGACCAACTGCTGGTGCCCCGCATTGTCTGTGTGGTGGACCCTGACAAATGCGTAGCCTGCGGCCAGTGCCAGGAATTGTGTGACTGTGGCGGCATCGGTATCGAGATGTCAACCGGGGGGCTGCCCAGGGTCGTAGACCCCATGCTGTGCACCGGTGGCGGTACCTGCGCAGCAGCATGTCCCTATGGCGCGCTGGTACTCCAGAATAACAGTACCGACCAGAAAGAAGCCAGAATAGGCGCACTTTCCAGGCAGATGGAATCCGATGAAGTGGTGGCCATGGCCTGTGTCTGGGGCGGACTTCCAGCTGCAGACAATGCCCACCGCAGAAAAATGTCATATGACCCGCGTACCCACATACTGGGAATACCCTGTGTTGGCCAGATCGATCCTGCTGTCATGGCCAAGGCCTTTCTGGAAGGTGCGCCCGGTTTGTTGCTCATCGGCTGCCTGCCTGAGGAGTGTCACCATTCATATGGAATCGACCATGCCTGGAACCGGGTGAATCTTATAAAAAAGCTGTTTGAATTGTGCGGTTTTGACCGCCGCAGGATCGCCATTGCCCATGCAGACCTGAACAAACCCGAGGAGTTTGTAAAAACGGTCGATTCCTTCAATGCCCTGATTGCAGCCCTGGGACCGATCCAGAAAACACAGGCCAACCTGGATAACCTTGCTTCCATTTATAATCTGTGTAAGTACAACACCCGGATACGCACCCTTCTGTCGGTGGCATTAAGACGGCCATGGGAAAAAACATACCGTGGAGATCAGAGGCATGCGCTGGAATTTGACCGGGACTTCACTGCTGCCATTGAAGAAGAATTTGATTTTGCTGAAAGCGCTCTTAATGAACCGGCTTTTTACCGGTATGCCTGATCAAGGGGCATCCGTGAAATGATCGGCTCCGGCCGTGAAAAAACCCTGGTGCAGCCGTATCCATTCTCATCGGCGGGACCAGGGTTTTTTATTAACGTTTCTGCTGACAGCCCTGATCACTTGCTATGCGGTTTACCGGTCCCCTGGCAAGGGAGGCAAAAATACCGCAGGCGCATAACAGGCTGAAAAAGACGAAGCAGTACCGCACACTTTTTAAAAGCAGCGGGTAATTATCAGGGACAATCTGCCGGTCTCCCATGAATACGGCTACCATCATGGTAACGATGCCCATGGAAAACACCTGACCGAGCAGGCGCATGGTGGCGGCTGATCCCGATGCGATGCCCAGGTGACGCTTGTCGACTGAACTCATGATGGCATTCATGTTGGGAGAGGAAAACAGGGCAAATCCAAATCCCAGGAAGAGCAGGTTGCATACAATCAGAAAAAGCGGTGAGTTTTGTGTCAGCAGGATAAAAAAAGCAAGTCCGAGACAGGTGATACCCATGCCGGATGTGGCAATAATCCTTGGCGCGATCCGGTCGGAGAGCTTTCCTGCAAAAGGTGAGGCGGCAGCCATGACAACGGGCTGGGCAATGAGTATGATCCCGGCGGTCCGGGGCGAAAGCCCCTGGATATATTGAAGGTATAGACTGAGCAGGAAGTTGAGTCCAAAGGTCGACCCGTAATGAATCAGGGCTGCCAGGTTTGAAAATCCAAAAGACCTGTTTGAGGAAAAAAGACGGATATCGACCAGGGGGAACCGGGTGCGGGTCTGGTGCATTACAAACAGGATCATGACCACAATGCCGCTGCCGATCATTACAATCCCGGAGTTTCCTGGAAGTCTGGAAAATCCGTAAACCAGGGCGAACAACGAAACAGAATACATGGCCGTCCCCGGGACATCAAATGTTTCTCCGGCTGCATCCGCCCATTCTCCCTTTAATTTCGTCACGATGAGCAGCAGCGGAATAAAGCTTAAAATAAATGTCAGTACAAACAGCAGCCGCCAGCTGCTGTGCTGTACGAGCATTCCGCCTGCGAAAGGGCCGCTGGAAAGACCGATATATACTGCTGATACCGTTATTCCAATGATTTTTCCGCGTTCCTTTGGTGAAAAAACACTGGTGACTATGGCCATGGATGTTCCGAAAATCATGCCGCTTCCAATACCTTGCAGAACCCTGGAGATGATCAGGACGACGAAAGTCGAGGCCAGGGCGACTGCCATGGACCCTATGGCAAACAACAGGAATCCGGCTGCCAGGATTTTTTTCCGTCCGAAAATATCGGCCAGCCGGCCCATGGGAACCAGGGTAATTCCGGCTGCCAGCAGGTAGGCAGTGGCAATCCAGCTCAGCAATACCGCATTTATCCCCAGGGTTTTTTCGATGGCCGGCAGAATAACATTTACCGAGGACCCCATAAAAGGAGTTATAAACGATCCTGTAATGGCCACCATCAGTGTTGCACTTCGAATGGCTTTGTTTTCAGTATGAGGCATCAGGGATCCTTTTTATACATCCATTTCTGCCAGGGCCATGCCGATGACGTTGGTGACAATTGGCAGAATGAAATCGGAAAATGCCGTTATATCACCGCCTGGTCCTTTAAGCCCTGGAACAAGAATGATCTGGCTGAGCGGATATTTTTTCAGGTTGGTCAACCTTGCATCCTGCGAGAAAGCTTCCTGTGTGATCACTATAAGGCGGGCGTGCCGGCTGCCGAAGGTGGCCAGTTCATCCAGTGCGGCATCGAAATGGTCTTCACTGGTGGCGTCAATGATGACCAGGCAGTCCCGATCTGTATCGTAGTCCGGGTTCAGTGCCGGTACAAACCAGTGACCTTCAACCATAAAAGGCAAGGCCGCATCAGCCTGGAGCGGCATGGAACAGTCGGTGAGGAATTCATCTGTCATGGCGCCGCCAAGATAGCGCTGCTCGAGTGCGGCAATATCGTTTTCACAATATCGAACAGCCATTTCACTGCGGGGAGCGATCTTGATATATTTTGCATTATGGTCAGGATCGACCAGTACAAGCCGCGAGTAAGCGCTCACACCAAAAGGTTCACTTTCAAGGTTACGTTTCCTGTGGGATTTAAATTGATATTCCCAGGCAATACAGCTGCCTTTCAAACTGGTGACAAACAATGCTTTTTTATAGGGCCGGTTGTCGGTAACAGCTGTATGTAGAGCTTTTTCAAGGGTTTTGCTTTGGAAAAGGGTATTTACGGCCGGCAGGCACAGGCGAAAATGAGCCTGCAGGCACCTTGCCCGGTCCGGCAGCCGGCGGGCGGTTACGGCAAGAAAAAACTGGCAGAGTGCAAGATAAATATGCTCTCCAGGGCATTGACGGTCAGGGTTTTTCAAATAAAAAGCGCCCATTGCATCAATAAAATCATTGGACATGGCGGCATTGGATTCAGGGCCGATAAACAGAAAATGATTGCCTGAATGAACCAGAAGATCAGATATCTGGGTCTCGTTGGCCAGTGTCGATGCCACCCCGATCACCAGGCTGTCTTGAGTTGGGATGCCCTTGATTTTTTCAGGGTATTCCATCTGGAGGGGGAGGGTGAAAAAAAGCTGCCATAACCGGATGAAATTGATACACCCAGCCTCGGCCTGTTTGTCCATTGGGACGAAAACAATGATGCCGTCTTCGGCGAGGTGGGAAAAGACAAGGTCGGAATAGGGCATCATATCAGGGCGGGGCGTTGAAAACAGGGCCTCAAAAGGATCTGGAGCCGCCATCTCTTCACACAACGCGGACAGGTCACTGTAATATTTATTTGATCCGGTATCCCGGGTTTTCGTCGTCCAGCAGGGAACATTGGCGGATGCCATCAGTCCGGCAGGCAGGTCGGGAAGAACCCGGTTTTTCAATTCCAGGTCATCGAGCCGGTCACTGGCCTGCCTGCCACTGCCGTCTTTTGTTCTTCCGGCGGTGATGGACTTGGCCATATTCCGGGGCATTTCACCGGCCAGCCTCCCGTGGGCAAGGCCGAAATAAAACCCGAACAGGCACATGAAAGGGATATCGATAAACGGTTGAAAATAGTCCGCCACCTTGGGCAGTACCAGCAGATGATCGGTACAGGCCGCCATTTCGTTTTTCCGAAGGTTGTTGTAAGTGACGGCATAAAAAGGCTTTCCAGCACGCTGAAGTTCTGTCATGGCATCTATTCCCTGCTGCAGCCGGTCACTGCTGGTGGCATTGACAAGAACCAGGCTGTCACGGGCCATGGGGTCAGGGGCAAAGGCGGCTGCTTCAGAATAATCCATAGCCGTTCCCATTGATGTCCAGGCGTTCAGTTCCAGGTTCAGGGCACCGAATTTTGCCGAACCTGTATGATGAAGGGCGTCAACGAAATAGTGCCGTTTGGAGTAACGGGTGTCATGCGCTGCTTTGCGGCAGAAATCAATGACCAGGTGATCGGTTAAGATGGATTCTATTTTTTCAGGAAGGGACTTGAGTTCCTGAACAAGGGAGGCAGCGGCAATGGCTGATCCGGAGGTGATCCGCTGAATGTGCAGGCAGAACAGGTTTAAAACAAACAGTGTGCAGACCGCACTTTTCAAGGCGGTGACCGTTGCTTCCTCCCCGCTTGACACCGGTATTACCCCTGCACTTTTTTTCAGGATCAGCCCCATGTCGGAAAAAGGTTTTTCCGTGATGCCTACCATCAGGACATTACGGGCGTGCAGGAGGGAAGCGAAATCAATCATGTCCGCAGTGGTTCCTGACCAGGATATCATTACAACCAGGTCCCGGTCAGGATTGATGGCTGCATCAACGGTTTCCATGTCCATGGGAGTGGTGACCGAAATATTGATCCCGGAAAAAAAGCTTTCCATGTTTTTCTTGACCAGCAGGGCCAGCTCGTAACTGAAACCGGTACCTACAAGGATTATGCGGTTCAAAGATGCCAGCCCGGCACCGAACCTGCGGGTCAGCAGCCGGTCCTTGATGTCGAAAACCGGCAACAGGTCGTTTGAGGTGACATAACGGTTGATCAGCTCATCGAGCAGACCTGGAATTTCGTGAAGGTGCTCTTCATAAAAGGTTTTTCCAAAATCCTTTTTAAATGTCATGGGCGAAAGGTAAGTGGTGTCGGGCTGGATGTCGGTCCTGATTTTGCCTGAAAAATCACGGATTTCAAGGTGCCTGAGCACCTTTTCACTGCCGGCGGCTGTCTGGATTTTTGCAAAGATATGTTCCTGGTCCAGGGCGTATATATCCACCTGGAATGGTGCCAGTATATCCATTTTCCTGCGCCGGAACCATCCAGCCTCACTGTCCGGAGCCTGGTTGAAAAATCCGGGTTCGACAATCACCGATTTTCTGGCGTATTCTGTCATCAGTTTGCGCAGCTCGATGCTGGTGGACTGGATCAGGGACTGGGGGAACAGCCCAAGGGCGGCGTTGATATCGGAGACGATCATGAAATCAGCTGTATCCCGGCGTTTGACAATGTATACAGGGCGTTTGTGAACTCCGAGGAAAAGCCGGTCCCTGGAAACCAGGCTGATGCCGGAAACAGCAAACTGGCCTCCTGACATTATCATGACTTCCATTGCACGGATAAAGGCCATTTCATCCATATCCTGTGCAGTCTTGTGCTTGAGTTTTTTCAAAATGCCGTAATCCACGGTCTGGCTGCAGGAGGAAATATCTTCGAGCCCGAGCTGGTATTGTTTCTCGATAATGCGGTACCGGTGGCTGTCAGCGGCCGCAGTATCGAAAAAAAATCCCCAGAGCAGAGCGAAAAATTCTGTGGAATTGTCGCTGCGGGGCAAAATGCCTGCTACCTGGGTGATATATTCCTTGACCCTGGATTCGGTGCTGGAATTAAACTGGCCGTTCAGTACCACGGACCGCTGTTTTTTTTCATCCATGAAGGGGTGTGCGTTTCTGACGGATATGGGAGACTGGATGGCCCATCGCCCCTGGGCGATGACTGGTGTTTCCATGGACTGGAGCAGGAGGGGATGGGTGCCGCCTATGGTTTTTATCCGGTATCTCAGGTTGCTTTCTGTTCGAAAGAAAGCAAGGATGGATGCGGCTGCCAGTCCATAGACATTGTACATCCTTTCTGTCCTGTACAGGTTGCGCCAGTGAACCGGAGGGGAAGATTTGTGGAATGTCCACAGATCTTCAAAAATCATCTGGATCCTGTCATCCAGGCTGCCGGAATGGATGCTGCCTGCCAGCACACAGCTGTCAATTCGCCTGAACAGGTTGGCAATGCCGTCTGTTGTATAATCCGATGGTATTATGACCATCATGTCCTTTAGATGCTGCCAAAGGTATTTTCGGATATATGGGTGCCTGGGGCCTGTTTCCGTCTTCTTTGGCCTTATCTGCACCGGGATTTCGTCATGAGCGTAACTGTCGAACAGCTGTTTGAATTCCATGAGCAGTTCTTCGGTGCTGACAGGGGCCGGATTGTTCTTCTGCCGGAGTTCAACCTGGTGTTCGAGTGCCTTTATAAAAAGTTTCTCTATGACAACAAGGGGAAGGTCATAAAATGTTGTCATCTTCCGTACAGCTGCCTTGAATGCCTTGAGTGAATTGATTTTAATGTATTCCTGGATTTCCGGACTGCCGGGAGTGCCGGGCGCGGCCTCGATCATTTTCTCGGGATCCGTCAAATCGGACCAGCTTGGAAAAGACCCGGCGCTGCCGGTATTGCCGGTTACCGTGGCAGGATCGAATCCTTCCAGTGCCAGAAGTTTTTTCTGGTTTTCAACAATGAAGTCAGAATAGTGACCGCTGTCTTGTTCCATCAAAGCGGTCACCTTCAGCTCGGATTCATCGAAGACCGGGGATTCAATGAGGTGATCCACCAGCTGGGAAACCGATCCGAGTTCCCTTCTGATCTTGACCGGGTCGTGTTCATTTCCGATAAGACCGATGCCCGTGCTGTCGGGCGCACGGTAGACAATGGCCCACATTCCCGTCAAAACACGTGTCAAAGGGTTGTGGGCGTTTCCATAATAAACGACGATACCGCACATAATATAATCACTGCACTTTCAATGCCTGTTAAATAATCAGATTCCTGGCCCGTCTGGCGGCGGAACCGGCATCAGGCGCATAGGCATCTGCACCGATTTCACCGGCATATGCCTGGGTCACCGGGGCACCGCCGACCATGATCCTGACGTCCTGTCGCAGGCCGGCCTTCTCAATGGCAGAGATGGTTTCCGGCATCATGGGCATTGTGGTGGTCAGCAGGGCGGACAGGCACAAAATGTTCGCCTTTTTTTCCTTGACCGCAGCAACGAATCCTTCCGGCGGAATGTCAACACCGATATTGTGAACTGTCAACCCGGCACTCTCCATCATCATGGCCACCAGGTTTTTTCCGATATCATGGAGATCTCCTTTTACCGTGCCTATGACCACCGTACCGCGGGTGGATTGATTTTCTTCTCCCAGCAGGGGCTTGAGGATTTCCAGTCCGCCGGCCATGGTCTGGGCCGCCATAAGTACTTCGGGAATGAACATCTCTTCTTTTTCCATTTTTTCACCGATGATATCCATTCCGGCAATCAATCCGTTGTTCAGTATGTCATCGGCTGTTACGCCGCTGTCAAGTGCCTTAAGGATCAGTTGCTGGAGGCGCTGGCCGTCCAGGCTTACAAGGGTTTGCTGTATGTCTTTGAAATCGGTCATATGGAGTTCCTTTTGTTTTTATCAGTAATAGGGCAAATCAGCATGATTATCAAGCCTCGAGGCTTTATTTTAGAAAAGTGTTTCCTTTTTCAACCTGGTTCTTTTCTACTATGTTTGTTCAAACAGGCCCGCCCTGAATGCCTTGAGATAGTTCATGCAGAAATCATCTTTTCCGGCCAGGGTTTCAGCCGTGGTGATGGCTGCCATCATGCCCTTGTCAAGGGGGTTGATAATGGCGCCGTCCAGCCCTTTTGCAATGGCCTGGATCATGAATGCACGGTTCATGTGTTTACGTCCCGGCAGGCCGTAGGAAATATTGGACAGGCCGCAGGCGGTGTGAATGCCCTCAAATTCTTTGGTAATGGCTTCGATGGTGTCCAAAAAGCCCTTGCCGTATGTTTTATCCACAGATACCGGTTGTACGAGCGGGTCAATAAAAATATTGCCTGTGTCGACATTGTTTTGTAAAAGCGCGTTGATCAGTTTGTCCGCTATTTTCATCCGGTCATCCACCGTCACCGGCATCCCGGCGTCGCTCATGCACAACGCCACTACTTTCAGGTCTGTTCCGGCAATGATTGGCATTAAATTGTCATACCGGTCTTTTTCAAGGGATATGGAATTGATCATGGGTGTTCCTTTGTGGACCGCCAGTGCTGATTCAATGGCTTTGGGGCTGGGGCTGTCAATGGCACAGGGCGTATCTGTAACCTCCTGTACCGTCTGGACCAGCCAGGTCAGATATTCTGTTTCCCTGTCCACAAACGTGCCGGCGTTTACATCGATATATGCAGCTCCGCTTTGAGCCTGATCCATGGCCACTTTCTGGATAGCCTGTGTGTCTTTTGCTTCAATGGCGGCTGCAATGGCTTTACGGCTTGCATTAATCAGTTCTCCTATAATAATCATCTGGATTTTCTCCTTTGTCCTGTTACATTTCTATTCAGCGTGCGCCTGCCGGTTTGCCTGTCAAACCGGTATCCGGGGCCCCGATTTCATTTCAGGGCCATCCGTCGGCATTAGAGATCTGTTTTATCAAGCATTTTGCACTCTGTCCAGGTATCTGTCCAGATCCCTGCCGTGTGAAAAAGGATAGCGTATAAAAATTTTTTTATTTTGTCTTTATCTTGTTATGAAAAAAGGATATGTCTTCAGGTATCCTGAGCATGTAAGTGCAAAAAATAAAAATTTTTTGATTGCCGTTTGATTTTCAAGGGGGCTTTATGGTGAATGAGCTGGACCTGGAGGGTATGGATATCCATGGACTTTTATCATGTATGCACGAAGGGGTCGTTATATCGGACAAAAACGGTTGTATCCGGTTCTTCAATGATACCCAGGCCAGGATAGACGATATCGAACCCCGGGCAGCGATGGGCCGGAAAATTACAGATATCTACCAGCTCGACCATCTGAACAGTTCAGCCTTGAGGTGTCTTTCATCCGGCCGCCCCATCATAAAGGAAATCCTGGTATACCGCACCCGGCTTGGAAAAGTCGCCAACGTTATCAGCAATGCATACCCGCTTTACAAGTCAGGGAAACTGATCGGAGTCATCAATTTTTCACAGGATTTCCAGCTGCTCGATGCCCTGATGGTCCAGGGTCAGAAAAGTGTTTCAAAAAAACGGACAGGAAACGGCACCAGGTTTTCGTTTGATGATATCATCGGCAACGATCCGGCCGTTAAGCAGGCTGTGGATATCGGTATGCTTGCGGCCGATACGCCTTCTCCGGTAATGATCTGCGGAAAAACAGGTACGGGCAAGGAAATGTTCGCCCAGTCCATCCACAATCACAGCAGCCGGAATAAAAAATTTTTTATTCCGGTGAACTGTGCCGCCATTCCGGAGAACCTGCTGGAAGGTATCCTTTTCGGCACCTCGCACGGCGCTTTTACGGGTGCGGTTGACAAAGGAGGTCTTTTTGAGCAGGCCAATGGCGGCACCATCTTTCTGGATGAACTCGATGCGATGCCCCTGATGCTCCAGGCAAAGCTGCTCAGGGTGATCCAGGAGCGGAAGGTCCGGCGGCTGGGTTCATTAACCGAAACTGACCTGGATATCAAGATTATAAGCTCGGTCAGCCGGACACCTCTTGAGATCGCCCGGGACAACACCCTGCGCATGGACCTGTTTTACCGGATGGGAGTGGTGCTGATCCTCCTGCCTTCCCTGGCGGAGAGAAAAGATGCATTGGGTGAACTCACCCGTCATTTTATCCATGGGTACAACCAGTTGCTAGGACGGGCAGTATCCGGGGTATCCGCCGGTGTTGCCGGTTTGTTCCAGGCTTATCACTGGCCGGGAAACGTCCGGGAACTCAAGCATGTCATCGAATCAGCGATGAACATGGCTGCCGGTCATTCCTCGATCCAGACCCACCACCTGCCATCCCATATTTTCATGCCTCAGAGCAGCCGTCTTCCGTTGCCTGGAGCCCGGGAAAACCAGACTGCTTTTGGGATATCCTCGCGCCAGGGAGATAACCCGGTGGATCTGAGGCAGCTCCAGCGCAACAGTGAAACAGAACTGATCTGCGAGGCGCTGGAAAAAACATCAGGTAACGCCGCAGGGGCGGCGAGATATCTTGGGCTTTCGCCGCAGGCCCTGCATTATAAATTGAAAAAACATCAAATTGACCACCGATCATTTCAACCATGAGTCAACAATTAGCATGGAACAGCACGGAAAATGTAAAAAAAATTTACTGTAAAAAATGTAAAATCAGGCTTTTCCCGTCTTGTAAAACTGGATTCAAGTGTTTTTGCCCGGATAAACTATTATTTTATAATTCATTGAAAACAAAGTAAATTTTCAGAACTTTTGCTTTGATGTTTTTACCCCTGTGCGCCTTGTTTCTTCTATTGGCATATTAAGTGCATTCTTGAAAGGGCACTGTAAGAAAAATATGTCTTTTTTCAATGGGCAAAGAAGGAGATTCAACATGAAAACCACTGCAAGAGCGGTTATTATCGGCGGCGGTGCCATCGGTGTCAGTGTCGCCTATCACCTGGCAAAGTATGGATGGAAAGACGTGGTCCTTGTCGAAAAGCACGAACTGACATCCGGCTCGACCTGGATGGCGGCAGGGAACGTGTCTTTTTATCACCCAAGCTATTACTGCACACAGATCAATATGAAAAGTATTGAAATATTCAAGCAGCTGGAAAAAGAAACCGGCCAGCCGGCAGGATGGCATACAACGGGATCTATAAGAACGGCAGATAATCCCGGCCGGATGGATGAGCTTGGATACTATTATTCCATGAACCGGTGCCTTGGCCTGGATGTCAGTTATGTAACCCCGGACGAGATTAAAAAACTGCATCCGCTGATTGATACGACCGGACTTCTCGGAGGTCTCTTTTGGCCTGATGACGGCGATGTGGATCCCAACTCCATGACTCAGGCCATGGCAAAGGGCGCCCGGAATTACGGGGCTGAAATCAATCTGCATACCATGGTCACCGGCATAGAGTCCAGGCCGTCGGGCGACTGGGTTGTGAAAACCGACAAGGGCGACATCACATGTGAAGTCGTTGTGAACGCGGCAGGCCTCTGGGCTCCTGAGGTATCCAGGATGGTCGGCCTTGAAATTCCCTCCATTGCCATTGCCCATACCCACATTCTTTATGAAACCATTGGTGCCGTCGCCCAGCGTGAGACCATGCTGCCGCTGGTACGGGATCCTGATAAATCCATTTACCTGCGCCAGGAGATGGATTCGCTGATACTTGGACTCTATGAAGCCAATGGTCAGCAATGGAAGAAGAACGGTGTTCCATGGGATTATGCCCAGCAGGAACTCAACCCGGACATCGACAATATTTCCGATTGTATCATGGCTGGAATCGAACGTTTTCCCATCCTTGGGGACACTGGCTTTAAACATGTCACCGCCGGTCCCATCACCTACACTCCAAATGCAGATCCACTTGTAGGGCCGGCCGCGCCATTGAGAAATTTTTACCAGGCCTGCGGCTATAGTTTTGGTATTACCCAGGCCGGCGGAATCGGTCATTACCTGTCAGGATGGATCATGAACGGGGAACCCGAAATCGACCTGTGGCACGTGGACTCGCGCAGGTTCGGATCCTATGCCAACTGGGCCTACAATACGGAAAAAATCGCCGACACCTATGCCAGGCTGTATGCAATTTTTTATCCCAATGAATTCAGGGGCGCGGCACGACCGAACAGGACCAGCCCGATTTATGAATATCAGAAAGCCGCCAATGCGGTATTTGGAGATTATTACGGGTGGGAATGTCCCAATTATTTCGATTCTTCGGGAAAAGACATGTACGAAGAACCCAGCTGGAGGCGCTCCAATGCCTTTGAGCACGTAAAAGCCGAATGCCGTCACGTAATGGACAAGGTTGGAGTCATCGACCTTACCCGCTTTGCAAAAACGAGGATTTCAGGCCCCGGGGCCAAGGCATGGCTGAACCACATGACCTGCCAGAAAATTCCGGAAAAAGACGGCCGGATCGCCTTGAGTCCAATGCTGGACCACAACGGCAATTTTAAATCAGACATGACTGTCACAAGGATCGACGAGGAAACGTTTTTCTGTGTTACAGCCAGCGTGGGAAAAAAGCATGACCAGCACTGGATGACACTCAACCTGCCTGATGACAAAACGGTGAAGATGGAGGATTTGACATACAGTATGGGATGTTTCGTACTTGTTGGGCCGGTCAGCCGCCGGGTATTGGAAAAGGTGGTTCACGGGGATGTGTCAAACGATGCCTTTAAATTTTCCACAAGCAAAGAGCTTTTCGTTGGACGGACAAAATGCCGTGTCAACAGGATGAATTATGTGGGCGAGCTCGGATTTGAAATTTTTCATCCCATTGAGCAGCAGATCGTTTTGTACCAGACATTGATGTCTGCAGGCAAGGAATATGACATTAAAATGATCGGAATGCATGCCATGGATTCCATGCGGCTTGAAAAAGGGTACCTGGCCTGGAAGAGCGATATGAATGTCCACCATTCTCCCCTTGAAACCAACGTGGCGTGGACCGTGAAAATGGATAAGGACTTTATCGGAAAACAGGGGCTTGTCAAACAAAAGGAACAGGGACTTTCCCTCAAGCTTGTCTGCCTGGTGGTGGATGCAAAAGATTCCGATCCCTGGGGATACAATCCCATATTCAAGGATGGGAAAAAAATCGGCATGACATCTTCAGGAGGCTACGGCCACAGGGTGGAAAAAAGCATTGCTTTAGGATATGTCGCTCCCGAGTTTGCTGAAGCCGGAACCGAAATGTCCGTTGAAATACTTGGCCGGGCGCGTGGTGCAAAAGTTATGGCCATGCCGCTGTATGATCCGAAAAATGAACGAATGAAGTGTTGATAAGGAAGGCAATATGAAAATCGTTGTTTGTGTCAAACATGTACCGGATACTGCCGCAAGCATAAAACTTGCCGGAGAGACCGGATTTGAAGATTCCGAGATCAAGTTTGTCCCCAACCCCTATGACGAATACGGTATTGAAGAGGCTGTCACCCTTGTGGACAGGCTCGGCGGGGAGGTGGTGATCCTGACCGTGGGAAATGAATCGGCAACTGATACCATCCGTGCGGCCCTTGCCATGGGTGGCCACAGGGGCGTGCTGGTGAAAACCGACAGCCAGTTTCTGGACAGCGGCTTGACGGCCCGGGCATTGCAGGCCGCCATTGAAAAAGAGGACAGGCCGGACATTATCTTTACCGGAAAAGGTTCAGTGGATACAGAAAGTTTCCAGACACAGTACAGGCTGGCCGGACTGCTGGGGATGCCGGTCGTCAACGAGGTGTCCGAGCTGACGGTGGAAGACGGCAAAGCCGTGGCCTACCAGGAGTCAGGGGCAGGAGAGAAACTGGTTATCGAGATGAATCTTCCCTGCGTGATCGGGGCGACAAAAGGATTGAACGAACCGCGGTATCCCAAATTTCCGGATATAATGAAGGCCAAGAAAAAGCAGATTGATCAAATGGATCTGGCTGAGCTGGGTGTTGATTCGTCTTTGGGAAAGGTGATCCTTGAAAAACTTGAAAACGTACCTGAAAGATCGGGCGCGAAAATGCTGGAAGGGTCTGTAACAGACCAGGTAACTGAACTGATCAGAATCCTGAAAGAGGATGAAAAGGTTATAGAATAAGGAGATGAGGATATGACCAGGACAGGAGTTTTAATTGAAATTGAAAACGGTACGGTCAAGGAAACCAGCCTGGGAGTCATGGCTGCCGCAGCCGGGCGCCAGATTTATGCCCTGATACTCGAAAGCGATGCAGCAGCGGTTCAAGATACCCTGGCCCGGCATGGTGCCGCTTGTGTTGTCAGCATCAAGGCATCCGAAACGCTGTCTTCCAATCCGGACATGCAGGCAGCCGCCCTTGCAGCGGCAATCAAGGAATATGAACTGACGGGACTGCTGGGAACGGCCAGTGCCGTGGGAAAAGATGTGTTCGCCCGGCTGGCGGTCATGATGGACCAGCCGCTGGTATCGGATTGCGTGGGTGTGGATCTCGATGCCGGGCAGGTCAAAAAATCCCATTTTTCAGGCAAGACATTTGCCACGCTGCGCGTGGAAGCACCCATTCTGCTTTGTACCATTCGACCCAATGTCTTTGAACCGGTTGAATCTCCGGCGGCCGGGGATATCGTGGAATTTACCGCCGATATAACCAACCCGGGCCTTATCCGGGTGATTGAAGTACAAAAGGCCAAGGGCGGTAAACTTGATCTGACAGAGGCCCCGGTCATTGTAACCGGCGGCCGGGCAATCAAGTCAGCGGATAATTTTGTCATGCTTGAAGCCTGTGCAGAAAAATTAGGGGCCGCGGTCGGGGCCTCGAGGGCTGCCGTCGATGCCGGATACGCGCCGCACTCCATGCAGGTGGGCCAGACCGGTAAAACAGTGAGCCCGAGGTTGTATATTGCCTGTGGGGTTTCCGGTGCGGTACAGCATTTTGCCGGTATGAAAACCTCAAAGGTAATAGTTGCCATCAACGAGGACAAGGATGCCCCGATTTTCAGCAAGTGTGACTATGGCATTGTCGGCGATATCTTTGAAGTGGTCCCGGTGTTGACGGAAAAGCTTTAGATCCAGATCCGGAGACGCTGACACCGTCTTGGTGACCGTGCCTCCGGCAAGACCCCGCGTCCTGGATCGAAAAAAGGTAACTTTGCAATCAGGAGAAATGAAATGAGTGACCAGGCGAAAGAATTACTGGCAAATGCCGGGGAAAAGGAGCAGCTGTTCGATTTTGAAAAGGCCGCACAGCTTTATGATGATATCGTAAAAAATTGTCAGGGATCCGGACATGCCCATATCGCGGCCGCCAGGTTGCGGGTCATGGATGATTTGATACAGGAAAAACAAATATACCAGCGTATCGATGAAAACGCGAAACAGGTTTTGACCGATATTGGGGTGAATATCTCAGAGAGCCAGCGTTTGATGGATATCCTGATGGAGGCGGATGCCATAGATTTCGAAAGCACCACAGCGGTGGGAATTCCCCTGCGGCGGGCCTATCTGGATGAGTGCCTGGCAAAAATGCCCAGGACCATGGCGGCAGATCCCGGGATGAATGCCTTTGGAACAGGGGCCACTCCCCCGTTTTTGAAACGGCCGGGTGATGATGAACTCAGGGCTGCAAACCGGGAAGAATTTCAAAGGATAGTCAGTATGGTTGGCGAGCATGAGGATGTGACAAAGATTTTTTCACTTCCGGTGGCTACGGATAAAACCATGTCGGCCTTTGAAGCGGCCAAATGCATGGAAGAAGGATTCCGGGGGCTGAAAATGACAGCCACCAAGGGTTTTTTCGATGATGAAATGAATTTTTTAAAAGGAAAGGATGACTGGCTGGACGGAACCAGCCTGCTGACTTCCCTTGCTCCCATGAACAGCATGATCGACCCTTTTATCCGGAGTGCCGAAACAGGAGTCAACCTGCTGCTTTTGGACCTGAGCATTGCCGGATCATCTGCCGCCATCAGTCCCGAATCCCTGTTGACACAGATTCATGCCCAGGTGCTGTTCATGATGGTCATGGCACAGACCATCAACCCGGGCGTTGCCTGTGTTCACGGAGGGATCCCAGGTGTTGACGAGGCCGGTGGCGACCTGTCCTACAGTTCGCCAAGCCAGCCGCTGATCAACGTGGCCATGGCCCGGGTCAACCGTTGGATCACCGGATTTCCGTCGGCCCAGTCCGGCGGCAGTACCAGCTTGACCGAAATGTCTGAACAGGCGGTTGCCGAGTCCGCTCAAAGCCGGGATACCATGCGAAAATACGGTGCTCATATCGTAAGACATGCACTCGGAGCCCTGGGAAGCCTTAATTATTTCAGTGAAGAAAAATTTATAAAGGACTGTGAACTGGAGAGGCAAAGTGTTCACCAGGCTGGAAGTGATCCCGAAAACCAGTGGATAAGACCGCTGTATTTTCCATCTGATGATGACACCATGGCCGGCATCCGTGAAATAGCCGAAAAAGGTAATCCCAAATATGCCGATCATACCCTGCGCAACGTGAACTCGTTCATGGCATGGGAGGAAACGATCGAGGAAAAAAGCACCAGGTGAAAAGTGGAATTAAAGCCCCGCTGTTTGCAGTGTCAAAAAATGGCGGAAAGCAAATGATCCATATATAAAGGAGGCGTTTTTATGAGTGACAGTTCTGCGGACTACAAAGTCGGAAAGGACAATGTAAAAAATTGGGGGATTGATGCCCATCCTGTTTTTTTTTGTCGTGGTTTCCCTGGTTGTCGTTTTTATTATTCTAACCTTGTGGAATCCGGTAGAAGCC
>CAYNHL010000080.1:0-17181 GCA_964397015.1 uncultured Desulfobacterales bacterium
TTTTGTGAGCGATTGAAATATGAAGGATTGACCCTGCCTGCAATAGTAATGACCGGTGGATTTGCAAGTGAGGATCAAGTATTTAAAGGTCTGGCCTATGGGGATGGACATGTCCTGGGAATTGGCTTGTGCCGGGCTTCAATGGCTGCTGCCATGACCGGAAAAACAATTGGTGAACAGATAAAGGCTGGAAATGTGCCGGAAAGATTTAAACCATATGGTTCAACAATTGAAGAAATATTCTGTGATCTTCCTGATTTGCGTGCCATTTACGGTACCAGGGCAAATCAATTTCCCACAGGAGCCATCGGTGTTTTTTCTTATCTCAATAAAATTGCATTTGGATTAAAGCATTTTGCTGCCCTGAATCGGAAATTCAACATGGACCTTCTGGACAAAAGTGACCTCATTCCACTGACATCCGAAGCAAGGGCCTTGATGGCAAACAAGTGGTTTAAGCCGTTAAAAAAATGACCTACGGATATCACGCTGAAGATGGCTTTGCCAGCACCACGTCGGTCCCGGGGAGACAAAAATGAAATCAGTGGAACATAGTATGACATTTACGCTGCCGCAGCCGGTATCAAGGGTTTTTCCTCTTTTCAGTCCTGAAGGGGAAAAACACTGGGTTCCCGGATGGGACTATGAGAATGTCATGGGCACAAAGGAGCTGCGTGAGGACTATGTGTTTTTGACAAAGTCTCATGACCACGCTGCGGCCGAGGCGGTCTGGCTGGTAAAAAGATACCGTCCGGATGACCATTTTGTGGAGTTTTACAAGGTTGAACCCGGTGACAAGGTCGGGATTGTGAAAGTATGCTGTGATGCCCTGGCCGACCAGACCACACAGGTTGCGGTTACCTACAGGTATATTGCGCTCTCTGAGACGGGAGAAGCCTTTATCTCGGGATTCATAGCTGAGGCATACAGGGAATTTATCTCAGAGTGGCAAAGGCTCTTGTCAGATTATTTTGCCGCAAAAGACTGATCCGGGCTCCAGCTTAAGTGGAAAAATGTTAATAAAATATCTTAGTGATCATATTTCTCTTCGCTGGGTAAAAGGTAAACCATGGGAAGTAGGATCGATTGTAAAAGCTAAAGAATATATTCACGGTGTAGTTCATACATTGAAATTTGTCGTAACTGAAATGATTCCTGATCGGCTAATTGAATATACACCAACTTTCTGGTTGTACCGTATCTTCATTCCAAAAAATTCATTTATAATTGAACAAAAACCAGGAGGCTGTATTTTCAAGGCAGTTGGATGTTATAGAGTGGGCCGGATTGGAAAATTGTTTGCAAAAAGAAGAATTGATGAAGGCATGGCTTCAATAAAAAAGCACCTTCGAGAAGAGGGAGAGTTTTTAAAGAAAAGTGTTGAGAAACAGGACCTGTAATCGGGTAGCCGGGTAGGCGGCCATTCAATGAGTGGTCCACCCGAAGCCTGAAATGAATTAAAGGAGGCACAATGGATTACGAACAAATGACGGCACCCTGCGGACTTGATTGTTTTAATTGTATTGTATTTTTGGCAAATGATAATGAGGAAATACGCGCTCACGTTGCAAAAGCAACCGGGATTCCACCTGAGAAGGTTTCCTGCAAAGGATGTCGGAATGAAAAAGGGAAGTGTCCTGTCATACCTATGCCGTGCAATGTTTATCCATGTGCAGAAAAAAAGGGAATCAAATTTTGTTTCGATTGTTCTGACTTTCCGTGCGATCACCTTCATCCATATGCCGATCAGGCAACTAAGCTCCCGCATAATACCAAGGTTTTCAATCTGTGCTTAATAAAAAAAATGGGGCTGGAAGAATGGGCAAAAGAAAAAGCTAAAAGTGTTAAGGATGTATATTTTTCAGGCGATTGGAAGTTATAGTGACCCCGCTTGACTCACCAAATGCGCTCAATCCCGGACCTTAAAAATTACTGCAAAATTCAAGGTGGGAGGAAAAATGAAAAGTTTATCTTTAAAATTGCTCTGTCTGTTATTTATTTTAATCAGCACTTTAGCTCATGCTGATACTCAGAATTTCCAAGTCGGTGTCGGCGGTACAATAAAGGTCAAGAACAGGGTTTTATTCGCTTATGTATACAGCCTCTACGAATCCGAAAAAGATATCAACTGGACAAAATCAAAATCAATAGAGTGGATAGATTCGATATTAAAGCTTAACAGAAAGTAAAAGCTTTTTATAAGATGCACTCGATCCAGATCAACCATGCCAAAAAATTTATACAGGCTCCTTATGAAGCTTTCAATGTCTGACGGTTGGCTGGGGTAGTCGTTAACGGGAAAACCAATCCAGGTGCTTGAGGGCAGCGGATGGTTTCTGGGAGAAAATGATTCCAGAATTCCCGCCTGCACCGGCGACATACTGGCTTCGCTTTTTGGTCTAATTTGTTGTAATTTCTTATCGATTGTGTTAATGTTTTTTTAATTCAAATTGAAGCACATGCTGGTACGTTACTGATTCCATTTCGCACTGGTTATTCCGGCTCTATCAGGGTATTTATTTTTTACAGCGAGCTGAAAAGGAGCATATCCAATGAAAATTACCGGCAAATTAATCTGTCTGGTCATTTCCGGTGTGGTGGTCATGGGCGCTGTTACGGCCGCACTGTCGATCCGTTCCATTCAGAACAGTGGAAAAAACGAGTTGATCTCCACCAGGGCGCTTCTGGTGTCCGGCAAAAAGGAAAAGCTTAAAGACATTGTAGAAAGCGTGTACACCATCGTCGAAATGGTTGATTCAAAAGAAGAGGCACAAAAAATCGTAAAATCAATTCGATACGGTGAAAACAAAACCGGATATCTTTGGATCAACAATACGGACGAGCCCTTTCCTACCATGGTCATGCATCCCATCTCGCCGCAGTTGGATGGCCAGGTGATGGACGATCCGAAATACAATTGCGCCATGGGAAAAGAACAGAATCTGTTCATCGCCATGGTCGAGGTGGTCAAAAAGGGCGGCGACGGATATGTCCCCTATGATTGGCCCAAACCGGGTATTGAAGATAAACTGTTCCCGAAGCTTTCTTATGTGAAACTGGTGGAAAAATGGGGATGGATTATCGGTACCGGGGTATATATCGATGATATCGATGCTGCCATGGCGGACGTTGAGGCCGGGCTCAACCGGGAAATAAAAGACCAGGTCTGGAAAATGATCGGCAGCATTCTGGCCGTATGCGCGGTCATTATCCTGGTGACGGTCTTGCTGTCAAAAATGGTGTTCGCTTCTCTCAGAACGGTAAATGAAATGATCAAAGATATCGCTCAGGGCGAAGGCGACCTGACGAAACGCCTGACAGTCATGTCAAAGGATGAGGTTGGCAGTCTGGCAAACTGGTTCAATCTGTTTATTGAGAAACTGCAGGGTATCATCGTGAACATTGCCGGTTATTTGGGCAGATTGAACAGCACCTCCGCCAATTTGCTGACCATTTCAAAAGAAGTATCGACCAGTGCCGACAACATGTTTGAAAAAACCAATGCCTTTGCAGCAGCCGTGGAACAGATGAGTGCAAACATGTCTTCAGTGGCTTCGGCCTCGGAAGAGTCATCAACCAATATCAATATGGTCTCTGCTGCTGCTGAGGAAATGACGGCAACCATCGGTGAAATTGCAAACAATACGGAAAAAACCCGCACATCCAGTATCAATGCTGTGGAAAAAACAAAGGAAGCCTCTGACAATATTGGTTACCTGACCACTTCGGCCAGGGAAATCGGTAATGTGGTGGAAACTATCAATGATATTTCTGAACAGACCAACCTGCTGGCATTGAATGCCACCATCGAGGCGGCCCGTGCCGGGGAGGCCGGCAAGGGATTTGCTGTTGTGGCAGCAGAAATCAAAGAACTGGCAAGGCAGACTGCCGATGCCACACTTGAAATCAAAGAAAAAATTGAAAATATCCAGAACGCCACCCGGGAGACGGTCGGACAGATCGAGGAGATCGGAACCAGCATTACCGATGTCAATCAAATGATCGATACCGTGGCCTCTGCCGTGGAAGAGCAGACCGCCACCACCAGTGAGATCGCCAACAACGTTGGCCAGGCCGCTGCGGGAATCCAGCAGGTCAATGAGAGTGTCGCCCAGAGTGCTGAGGTTGCAGACCAGATGGCCCGGGACATTTCAGACATCAACAAGACGGCGGGCGATATGTCCAGGAGCAGTACCCGTGTGGAAAAAAGCGTGGATGATTTAAACCAGCTGTCCGGCGAGCTGAAAAAAACAGTCGATCAGTTCAAGGTCTGACGTATCGATGGACAAAGACGGTAACTGGCGAGTTTCAGGATATTACATCAATTGAGGCCCAGAGACTCAATGCCTTGCCTGGGGTAAAGACGTATGAAGCAGATTTCATTTGACGAATTTTTGAAAGTGGAGCTACGGGTTGGAAAGATCATAAGTGCTGAAGTTTTTGCCGAAGCAAAAAAGCCGGCATACATTTTGGAGGTTGATTTCGGCCAGGAGATCGGCATCCGGAAATCCAGCGCTCAAGTGACCGACCTTTATTCTCCAGACGAACTGATTGGAAAGCTGGTCGCAGGGGTTGTGAACTTTCCCGAAAAACAGATCGGTCCCATCATGTCACAATGCCTGATCACCGGGTTTCATAACGAACAGTCACAGGTGGCACTGTGTGTGCCGGACAAGCCGGTTCCCCTGGGTACGAAGCTTCTTTGAAAATATTTGCAGACAAGGCAAATTCAGCAGGGGAAGAAAGACGCACCTGGCAGTTCCATATTCCATTACTGGATCACCGCTTGCATGGAAAAAAAGAATGGTTATCTTGTGATGTGTATCTAAAGATACTGTAAACTATGAGTATGGTATTAAAACCCGGGAGGTGCCGAATGCCAATTTTTGAATACCAGTGCAACACCTGTTCTCATGAATTTGAAAAACTGGTGTTTGCAAGCGATGAAGAGGATATCGCCTGTCCGGCCTGCGACAGCCGTGAGGTCACCAAAAAGATGAGTGCCACCAGTTTTATGGGCTCCAGCATGGGGACCTGTGCGGCGGGTGCGCCTAAAGGCTTTTCATGAGCCGGCTGAATTCAGGACGGCCGGGTGCCGTCCAGGGAGTTGAATACTTTTTGAGTGAATGTGTTTCGAACACTCACCGGCCGCTCCACACTCCTGTCTTTCGGCCGGGTCAATGGGGGTGCGATGTTCCTTACTGCCATGAGCCACCGGGATGAGCTTTTTGACCTGACATTACGATGCTGGACTGGAATACTACATTGTGATATATTGATGCATTTACAGATTTGCTGAAAAAATAGCGGACAAAATGTCAAAGGAATCCAAAATGTACGACCCGTATAAACTTGAAGATGCCTTTAAAGGCTATACGTATGACCAGGACAAGATCATGTCGCCCCGGGACACCGTGGCGTGGTTCAAGCAGAAAACAGCCGAACTGGATCTGGATATCATGACCCGGACGCGGCGTGTTGACAACGGCCGCCTGGGGATACCGGTTTATTTCAGCGAGTGCGGCAAAGATGCCCGGCACGTCACCGGAACCCGCAAACAGATGGGAAAAGGAGGTACCCCGGAACAGGCCGAAGCCAGTGCCGTAATGGAACTTGCCGAACGGTTCAGTTTTTTTTCCTTTATGAACAATGCCGCTTCTTTTTTCCAGGCCCTTTACAAAAAGGCAGAAAAAGAGGCGATCCCCTATGAACAGATCATCCGTTCCGTTCATGATAACGAGGCAGAGGCGCAAAAAGTAAGGCCGGTTTTTGAACGGCTTCCCCTTCAATGGACGACAGGGTATAACCTTACACGCCGCAGGCAGGTCCTGATTCCCTTTAACTGGTTTTACATGATCAATGAGTTCAATGGTCCCAGTGCCGGAAACTGCAGGGAGGAAGCTTTGTCCCAGGGTATCTGCGAGCTGGTGGAACGTCATGTCTCTTCCCTGGTCAGCCACGGACAGCTCCGGGTGCCCGGAATCGATCCTGGTTCCGTCACCGACCCGCTGGTGAAAGAGATGCTTGAAAAGTTCGAACGGCAGGGTATTCAGGTGCGTGCATCCGATTTTACACTGGATACAGGTATTCCCACTGTCGGGGTTCTGGCCTGGGATCCGGCCACTGTAGGGAACATGAGTGAAATCGTCTGGACAGCCGGCACATCGCCTGATCCCCAGAAAGCCTTGAGCCGCGCGCTGACTGAAACAGCACAGCTTGCCGGTGATTTTAATTCAGGGTCCAGTTACGTTGCCTCAGGTCTGCCCAAGTTCACCGATATCGCCTCAGCCGGTTTTATTGTCAATCCCGGGGCCATGGTGGACATACAGACTCTTCCCGATCTTTCCAGCAACAATATAAGGATCGAAGTTGAAAACCTTGTGTCGGTCCTGGAGAAAAAAGGATTTGATATCCTCACGATTCATACCATGCACAAAGATCTGGGAGTACCGGCCTATTACACCATCATGCCGGGGGCACATTTCAGGGAGCGGGCCGCATCCGCCAGCGTGGGCATGTTTTCCGCCCGCCTGATCACCGAAACATTCGATCCTTTCCAGGCGCTTGACCGTCTCGATGAGTTGGAAAAAGTTTTGCCGGAAAGATATTATACAAGTTTTTACAAAGGCCTTGTCCATGCCGGGCTGCAGGATCAAAAGACCGCGCTTGAGCAGTTTGACAGGGCGCTGGAACAGGATCCCGCCAGGCTGAACCTGCCCGATATTTTTTCCCACCGGGGGGTCTGTCTCAAGGATCTTGCCCTGTACGACCAGGCACTGGAAAGCTGCCGAAAAGGGCTTGAAATAGATGGCCAGAGGCCTGATATGTACAATACCATGGGCGTGTGCTATTTTTTGACAAAAAAACATAAAAACGCCATTGACTGTTTTGAAAAAGCCCTGGAGATAGATCCGTCAATTGCCCTCAATTATGCCAATATCGGTTCCAATTACCGGGATATGGGCGAAACTAAGCTGGCTGTGCAATACTATGAAATGGCCCTGGCCCTGGACCCGGACATAGAGTTTGCAAAAGAAAACATTGAAAAGCTGACCCGGGAAAGATAATTTTTTTTGTTTTAATTCCTTAAATCGACCAGCTCTGCGACTACGCTGCCAACGGCAACCTTGCTTTCAATTTTGACCGGCACGTGGTGGCAGTCATCGGTGATCCATATTTTAAGCTCCGGGCTTTCACTTTTTTTGAATATACCTCCAAAGTGGGTCAGTTCCGGAATGAGTAACAGGGTTTCATATGTGCCGGCAGGTACGGTAACAGTTTCTTTTTTTTCGATGTAAGCTATCTGCTCGAATATCTTTTTCCCGTCACTGACAGAGAACCGGACCCGGTTATCGGGCCCTAAGCTGAATGTCCGCATTTTATAAAGGGCGGCAAGGGGGTCAAAGCAGGGGTCCTGTATCAGGAGAGGGACAGCGGGGTGGTCGAAATCGCGCAGCAGGGCCCTGTTGGTGGTCCAGTCAAATTTGACATGTCTCTTTTTTTTATGCCGGCCCCGGGAATCGATCCTGTATTCCAGTGACCGGCTCAACTGACTGTCAGTAAAGCTGTCATGCGTTTCCCTGACTTTATAAAAAATATCCACAAATGAACTTGACTGGATATCCAGCCTGAAATGCAGCATCCCGGACTGCTCTGGTGTTTTGGGTTCAAGCACTGTAAAAACGGCCCGCCCGGCATGAGCAAACTCCCAACGGACATTGAAATGCAGTTGTTCTCCGTTTTTGAACGGCAGGCTGGTTGCGGCGGCTGCCGGCAACACAAAAGGAAACAGGCAAAAAAAGCCGGTAAGGATAATGAGGACAAAAATGAAGATCTTTTTGTCAGCGAACAGTGCATACACCATAATAATCACCTGTTGAAAAACAATATTTCTGGCACTTGACAATTCTGCCCTGTCTGCCGGGTCATTGCCGGGCTGTCTTTTGAATCTGAGCATAAATGGATTCCTGTTCATCCAGGATTTCATCGAGGATGCCGATATGGGTCATCGGGTTCATTATGACGGCCCTCAAGACAACCGATTCATGGGGATCTGAATGGTTGATTCTCAGGCGGGTCCTGGATACGAAGCTCCTGCCTGCTTCACGCTGACGGCGCTGCAGGAGTGTGTTGAGCCGGTCCAGTTCCCGGTCATGCGATGTATCCCGGGGCGTTTCAGGTGTTTTCGGCTGAAAAACAGGTTCAAAAGGGTTCAGGCGGTAGGTCAGGATATTGAGCTCGGGCGGTGTTACCAGTTCGAAAAGGGGCCTTTTTTCTATTTTTTCTGCAAACAGCCGACAGGTTTTTAATCCATGATCGATCATCAGGGCATAGCCCCTGGTACCCATGATTTTAAGGGCGGCATCGAGTATCAGGGAATTTGCCTCCCTGGATCCCTCGAGGGTTTTGATTCCCAGGTCCACGCTGCCCGGCCGGTTGACGTAACTGGCATGGTAGGCGATATGATCCAGTGCATGCGGATCTTTGAAATACACCATGCCGCTGGTCATGGGCATGTAAAACTGCTTGTGGCAGTCAATTGCCACGGAATCAGCCCGTTCGATGCCTGCAAGAAGCCTGTCGTGAGTTTCCGACAAAAGCACCGGGCCGCCCCAGGCCGCATCCACGTGAAAGTGAACCCCGTATTTTTCACAAATGTCTGCCATGGCCGGCAGGGGATCTATTGTACCGGTTTCGGTCGTTCCTGCAATACCGACAATGGCGGCTATTTTTGTCTTTTTTGAATCCCGGCATTGTTTCACTGTATTTTCAAGTTTTTCAAGATCTATGCGGTGGCAGTCATCAACGTCTATGCCGATGACATTTTCATTTCCTATACCCAGTATTCCACCGGCTTTTTTCAGGGAAAAATGCCCGCGTCTTGACACCAGTATCACTGTTTTGTCAATGCCGGCAGACTGCATGGCGTAAAACAGCCCCTTTTTTTCAATTATACTGCTTTGTCCGTTTTGCGGCCCGAACAGCCTGTTCCGTGCCACCCAGAGGGCGGTGATGTTAGCAGTGGTCCCACCGGTCGTGAAAACTCCAAGGGAAGTGCCGGCATTCTGGACATGCTCACGGTAAAATGATTCAGGAAACCTGTAGATCAGCCTGTGAAGCTTGGCCAGGACCTGCTTTTCCAGAACAGACAGCACCTTGCTGGTTTCAAGCTTGATCACGTTCTGGTTCAGTGCCGCGGTAATGGTTTTGAGATGGACCATGAAAAAAGGAATGGCGCTGGTCATGTGTCCTATGAAATACGGAGAGGCCACATTGACAGCTTTAGGGGCTATCTCGTTGATAATGTCAAGGATGACATCCTCGAGCTTCTTGCTGGGGTTTTTATTGATAACGGTGTCGGTGTAAGCCTCGGCCAGCCTGGCCAGGCTGATTTCTTCCGTTACGCCGACATTCTGGTTCAAAAACTGATGCAGTCCGAACAGGATCTGTTCCATGTATTTGACCAGTGTCCTGTGGCAGTCCTCGTCTTCAGGACGGATGAAAATGCGCTGAAGTCTCTGCCAGTCTGCTACCAGGGGTTTGTTCGGGGCAGGGTGTTTGTTTTCGTTCATTTTTTCTGGTATATTGTCCTGAAGTTGAAATGATGCATGTTTTCATGCCTGTTTTAAGATCACACAGCCGGCTTTATTCATCAAGATTGAAAGTTTTGGCTCATAAAAAGGAGACCAGCATGCTCGACCTTCATCAAACGGATGTACTGACCCGGGTCAGCCGGTATAACCTTATCCGGAACGGCCGTATGATATATATCGATGTTCACCAGACACTGCAGGGAAAGCTGGCAGCGCCCTTTATGGCGGTTCCAAACCTGGTAAACATTATTGCCAGCCCCGAATTCCAGGGTACCGGCAGTAACGAACAGGAAGCGGTAACAGACTGCCTGAAAAAAATCAAGGGAAAGGACATGGAAGACATTTTCCCGAAAAAGGAAGCGCCGGCCAAGTCATCCGGCGCTTCACCCGGAAATACTCAAAAGAAAAAATAAATTTAAGCCTGTCCGGCACCGGCCATGGCCAACCCGAGATCCAGGGCCTTTTTGTTCATGTCCATGAAGTCCTCGGGAATTGTGCTTTCCAGCACACTCAAAACAGATGCGGGCTTGACCAGTTCTGACAGACCGATCAGCGCGCCCAGCATGCATATATTGAATACAATGGGTTTGCCGATCTGTGTCATTACCGTTTCATACATGGGTAAGGACAGGTGTTTGGCATCCACTTTTTTTTCTGTTTTGACATACTTGCTGTCGACCAGCAGAAGGCCGCCCGGGCGGATAATGGATGAAAAATTGTTATATGCCTCCTGGGTAAGTGTGACCAGGATATTGGGCTGGGTTACCTTGGGGAAGAAAATATCTGAATCTGATATGATTATATCACTCCGGGTTGCACCGCCCCTGGCCGCCGCCCCGTAACTCTGTGACTGTATGGCATTTTTTCCCTCGTGGATCACGGCGGCCTTGGCCAGAATTATGGCGGCAGTGATCACTCCCTGGCCCCCTGATCCTGAAAAAACCAATCTTGAACGTTCCATTATGCTTTCCCTTTCATTGCCTTTTTAATAATTTCATCATAGGCTTCACAGTATTCAGGGACATCTGTGTTGTCGATAAAAATACCCCGCTGGACAAGGTGCGGATCGTTTTGAAGTTTTTTGGATCCGATTTTGACCGTGCGCTGTTTGTAATATTCCAGCATCTCGACAGCACCTCCGATCTTGTTTTTACGGCCGTAATGGGTGGGGCACTGGGAGAGGATCTCCACCACGGAAAATCCCTTGTGCCGGATTGCTTTCTTGATCAAATCGATGCACTCGTTGGGGTGGAATGCCGTGGAGCGGGCTACAAAGGTAGCGCCGGCACTTATGGACAGGTCGACAATATCAAATGGCCGGTCTATCGTGGCATAGGGGGCCGTCGTGGCCTTTTTCCCCTGGCCGGACAGGGGCGAGAACTGCCCGCCGGTCATGCCGTAAATACGATTGTTCATGACAATGGCCGTGATATCGATGTTCCGCCGGGCGGCATGGATAAAATGATTGCCCCCTATGGCCAGGGCATCCCCGTCTCCCATGGGCACAATGGCGGTCAAAGAGGGTTTGGACAGCTTGACACCGGTTGCAAAGGCGAGAGCCCTGCCATGGATGGTGTGCAGGGAATGGAAATCCACGTATCCCGAGATCCTTGAAGAGCAGCCGATACCGGATGTCATGACAATGTCGTTTTTATCCAGTTCAAGTTCTTTTACCGCGCGGAGCAAAGATCCGAGCACAGTCCCGTGGCCGCAGCCCGGGCACCAGATCTGCGGAAAAAACCGCTGCCTTATATAGTCTGATATATCAAAATCATGCCTGCTCATGCTACACCCCCTTGCCCTGGATCACCCGGAGCAGCGTTTTGATATCTGTCGGGGTGATCAGCTGGCCGTCTATCCGGTTGGCCAGAAACACATTGTACGGATTGTCCACCGCATTTTTAACCTGGGTCAGCACCTGGCCCATGTTCATTTCCACCACAATGACAGCCCGTGCCCCGGCGCACCTGTCGCGAACCAGTTCGGCCGGGAAAGGCCACAGGGTCTGCAGCTCCAAAACGCCGATCTTTACCCCCCTGGCCCGGCGGTTCCTGGCCAGGTGGATGGCTGAGCGGGCGGACGATCCGTAGGAAACCATCACGTAATCTGCATCGTCCAGCCAGTATTCCTTGTACCTGCATATATCGTCCACATTGTTCTCGATCTTGTCCACAAGGTGGTGGAGAAGTTCACTGACCAGTGCAGGGTCGTTGCTGGGAAATCCCCACATGTCATGGAAAAGGCCGGTGACATTGTACCGGTGTTCTGCCCCGAAATCCGACATGGGCAGCCTGCCGTCTTCCCTGGGAAGGTACGGATGGTAGTCCACTCCTTTCGGGACTGAGGTGCGCAGCCGCTTGACTATTGGAATATCACCTTCTTCCGGGATAACGAGCTTTTCCCGCATGTGTCCCACGACTTCGTCAAAAAGAAGGACAACCGGTGTCCTGTAAGTTTCTGCCAGGTTGAACGCCTCTACCGTTATCTTGAAAACATCCTGGTGGTTCGATGCGGTCAGTGCGATAATTGAATGATCACCATGGGTTCCCCAGCGGGCCTGGTTGATATCCCCCTGGCTGACATGAGTCGGATTTCCCGTTGAAGGGCCGCCCCTCTGGACATTGACTATTACACAGGGAATCTCCGCCATGCAGGCATAGCCGAGTGCTTCCTGCTTTAAGGAAAATCCCGGGCCGGAAGTGGCGGTCATTACCTTTCTGCCGGTAAGGGATGCCCCTATAATGGCGGCCATGGAGGCGATTTCGTCTTCCATCTGGATAAATTTCCCCCCCTGCTGCGGCAGCCGGGCGGAAAGGTGTTCAGCTATTTCACTGGACGGGGTAATGGGGTAGCCGGCAAAAAAATCGATGCCCGCGTAGATGGCACCTTCGACACAGGCTTCATTCCCCTGGATAAACTTTATGGTCTGGTTATTCTTCATTTTCCCCTTCCTGGTCGGTTATGATATGGATTGCCAAATCAGGGCATCTGAGTTCACAGAGTTTGCAGGCAATGCAGTCCTCGGGCCGGGCGGCCACTACTTTTTCATTGCTGTCCAGTTCCAGAACTTTTTTCGGGCAGAAATGAACGCATATGCCGCATCCTTTGCACCAGTCTTCATGAATGACATGCTGCACGGTTTTGGATTTTTTCATATACTCCTCAATGTAAAAATATTCATTTTCAAATCAGGCCTTTCAATATGTGATTTCGTCTGTCATGTCAAGCATAAGAAGGTGAAAAAACAAATAAAATTCATTGCAATCACACAAGCTGGAACTGTGAAGTCAAAAATCATCTATGGTGTCAGTTCCAGTCTTGATTGTTCGTGTTCCTTCACTTTTTCCGGACTGAACCACCAGTAGCGCTTTTCCCCTTTCATGAAGGGATCCACCTGGTCTTTCTGGTGAGGATGAAAAACCCTTCCGGTGACACCCCCGGGGATGATGCCGATAATCTTATCCTGATCAGACAGGTCTGTGACCATCCGCAGTGAATCACTGAAGGTGACCTTGAACGGATCGTTGTATTCATAATTGGCCCTGTTCAGGGTTTCGCCCGACCCTCCCGAAGGCATGGCACCGGTGCCAAGCAGTGATGCACCCGGGCCTTTTCTCCGTAACGGGCTGGTCAGTGTCAGGGTATGGATTTTTCCCCACTGCCAGGTTTTAGGGTTGTCGCCGAGAAGGGCGGTCAGTTTTTCCATGGCAGCCAGGCCGGCGGCATGTATCAGGTCATCCCTCGTTTCAATCCGGTCGGTGGTTATATCATCGAACCAGGGTGATGAGTCTTCAAGTATCATCTGGCCGAGCCGTTCCTGCCAGTAATACCAGCTGGAAAGAAAAATCCGGGCATTGTCGTGCCCAAGGTCATCTTGAAACACCTTCCATGCAAAAAGGTCATATACCTGGTGAAAGACTGCGGGTGCGGCTAAATCCCGGTGATCCCTGAAATTCCAGTCTGACAGTATTTTTCCAAGCACCCTGGTATCCTCGTTTGCCAGCAGGACTTTTGCCATGACCGGAGCTATGTCTGCGGCCATCAGGTTTTTGTTGTCCTTTTGAAAACCGAAAAAAGCGTCACCTGTTTTTTCCGGATAGGATATCATCAGTTCCCGGACCCTCCGGTAGCGGTAGGTCGGGGCTGCATACGAGGAGTAGTAATAGGGATAGTCATGGGGGATGGTTTTATGGTTGCTGGTCCCGATCCATTTTTTATCAGGGTTCATTGAATGGGGCATTTGATCGTCCGGAATGAAACCGTACCAGTTGTCCAAAGAGCCGGTCACCCTGTGGGGGAAAATGCCGTCACCGTTATGCCGCACAGGGATTTTTCCGGAGGCGCGGTATCCGATATTGCCCTTTGTGTCGGCAAAGACCCAGTTCAAACAGAGCATCGATACCTTTTTCAAGGCGTTGTCCAGTTCATGGGCATCTGAGGCAGAAAGCATTTGGAGCAGCCCGATTTCCGGAGTCATGGACTCGGCCGGGGCAAACCGGAACGTGGTCACTTCTTCAGAATCCAGGCCGGGATGAAACCCGGAAAGAACAGGCCCTCTCCGGGTGGTCCGGATCGTAACAGGCTCGGTCCTGAAGCCGCTTTTTGATTTTTTATCCTTTATTTTCATTGTTTCCCGGATTATTTCAAAAGGAACGGATGTTAGTCCTTCAATGTAGTGGTCGGGGTTTTCAGGATCCGGGGTTTCAATGTAAAGGTCCTGTATGTCCCCATAGCTGTTGGTCATGGCAAAGGCAACGCTGCCGGTCCGGCCGATTGCCATTCCCGGAAGACCGGCGATATTTGCTCCCACTGCATGGATGCCGGGGCATTCAAGTCCGACCGGGTACCACACCCCCGGCAGGATCCTGGTGTCCATGTGGGGATCGCCTGCCAGCACCGGGAGATCTGTTTTGGCCGGCCCGGGTCCTGTCACCCAGTTGTTGCTCGATGTGTGAAGTGCCCGGCCCCTGGTATAGGCCAGCAGCCGGCTGGTATCCAATGGTACGGGAACAGCGCTGGCTTCATTGATGAGCGGCAGCTGGCCCGTGTCTGAATAATCATCCGGATTGATGTTTACCGGAAGAAGCGTGAGGGCTTTTTCATGGCCAAGGGTATTCAACAGCATCTGGGAGATGATCTCGGCCTCCATGTTGGCGGCCGTGGAATATCCCATGAAGTATAAAAGGGTCAATGAATCTGCAATTTCCCATTTTTCAGGGGATATTCCTGCCAGTTTGAACTCCAGGTGGATATCTTCAGGGCAGTTGTCGATAAATGCGTTGACTCCGTTGACATAAGCCTGTAAAAAATTGCGGACAGGCCTGTCAAGGATGGCGGCATGTTCTTTTGCCATGCGGTGCAGGCCGATGGTGCGGTACCGGATGTCTGAATCTATACCTTCATCACCTGCCAGTTCACTGATACGGCCCTGGGCGAAGAGCCGGGTGACCTGCATCTGGAAAAGCCGGTCCTGGGCTGTGACAAAGCCCTGGGCCATCCAAAGATCGTCCTGGTTGCGGGCTGTTATATAGGCCATGCCCTTCTCGTCCCGGCTTACTGTGACCGGATCTGAAAGGCCGGGCAGCTGCAGGCTTCCTGTGACCTGGAAATCGTTGAGTTTCGGGGCATAGAAGTAAAATGCAGTCCCGGCGATAAAAAGCACGATACAAAGGAACAGGATACGTTTTATCCATTTTGTGGCATGGTTCATGGCATGGGCTCCATTCTTGACGCAGCTCCGGTCTTAAGGCAGCTCCGGGTGGATTGCAAGTGACAGTAAAACCATTTTTTCTTATAACAGCTGGTGCCTTTGAAAACAACCCTTTCTTCCCTGATTTTACAATCGAAACTTAAAGCTGCGGGGCCTTGAATGTAAATTGATTCATGTGCCGGGTCATGGTATACAGACCACATGTTGCCAAAAGAAGAACATGAACTGGTAAGTGTCGTAATCCCGGTTTTCAACAGGGCCCGGCTGGTTTCAAAAGCGCTGGATTCCGTTATGGCCCAGGATTATCCGCATCTTGAGGTTATTGTCGTCAATGACGGATCAACGGATGACATTTCAGATGTTCTGTCCTCTGCCGGGGAGAGGATCCAGGTGATAACGACACCTAACAGAGGGGTTTCCGCGGCCAGGAACGCCGGTATTTCAAAAAGCCGGGGCAGGTTTGTCGCGCTCCTGGATTCCGATGATACCTGGACTGAGGATAAAATATCCACCCAGATGGAGTTTTTTTCACAAAATCCCGATGCGCTGATATGCCAGACTGAAGAGATATGGATACGCAACGGCCGCCGCGTCAATCCCGGTGTCCGGCATAAAAAACCGTCCGGCTTGATTTTCGAACCCTCCCTTCACCTGTGCCTGGTCAGCCCTTCTGCCGTAATGATGAAAAAGCACCTGTTTGACCTGGCAGGTATGTTTGACGAAACATTTCCGGTATGCGAGGACTACGATCTCTGGCTGAGGATCAGTGCGGCGGGCATCCCGATATACCTCATTGACAGGCCCTGCACCATCAAGACCGGAGGGCACGATGACCAGCTTTCAAAAACCCATTCCCAGGACAAATACCGGATACGGTCAATATTGAAACTTCTTGAATCAAAAAAGCTTTCCGGCCGGCAGGCGGCCGCGGCAGAAAAAGTGCTTGAAGAAAAATGCCGTATTTACGGCCAGGGGTGCATGAAAAGGGGGAAAACTCAGCAGGGGGCTTATTACCTGGATCTCATGGAGTCCATTGCTGAACGGTGATGATGTCGACTGTACCGGTCAGGTTCGGCAAAAGCGAAATCAAGCCACGATTTTGAGCGGGGGCGGGGTGCTGTCCGAGAAAATCAGGGTCTTGTTCAGGTAACGGTAAAGCTTTTCTCCAAGTTCGGCAGCCGTGATATCGAGTCCCCGGGTACCGAAAAGCATATTGAATTCGAATACATGCATGCCTTGAGGCGACAGGGCGATGTCAAACCCGGCATAATCGATTCCTAAGTCCGCTGCCAGCCGGACAACTGTCTCGGTGATGTCACGCGGCACGTTTGTCCTGTCGATGGTCCCTCCGAAGGAAAGGTTGCTGTGAAACCCGTCCCCCGGCTTGACGCGCCAGTATGCACTGACACATTCATCTCCTGCAATCACGACACGAAGATCCCTGTCAATGTCCAGGCAGGCCTGGGCATAAACAACGGGGTTGGCGGCAATATAAGCCTGCCATTCTTCATGGTTGCGGATAAGAAAAACTCCTTTTCCCGATGAACTGCGGATGACCTTGCAGACAAAAGGGCTTCCTAACTGGTCCGCAATCCTGTCATAATCGGCGTGTTCGCGTGCAATGATGACGGTTTGCGGTAAAAGTCCGGGATTGAGGGCCAGAAACGCCCGGGTCATGGTCACTTTGTCATGTCCGAGATGATAGGTGGAAACACTTGGAAATATCTTTTTTTTCAAGGCATATACCAGGGCATTGACCTGCCAGTATTCAGGAAACAGAATAATTGCAGCTTTGCCGATCTCCCCGATTTTTTCATACATATGGCCCGGCTTTATGTGTTGGACATTTGGAATGCCTATGGAGCGTAACGGGTTGAA
>CAYNHL010000081.1:0-16593 GCA_964397015.1 uncultured Desulfobacterales bacterium
CAGCATTACATTACCGCCTTTTCCAGGCCAGTCAACCGGAACTTTTTTCAAGGTAATTATAGACAAATCTTCAATGGTCAATGTTTTGATTTTGAATGCCTGCCTGGGATTTTTTGGAAGTATATTGCCAGCGATAAAATCCACTAATATTAATATTGTTGAGGGCCTAAGATATGATTAAAAAATGGTGGTTTGTTTTTTTTATTCTCCCGATCGCTTATTCTTTTGGACAGGAACCGGAAAAAAATAATTTGGATTTGATAGATATAGTTGAAAAAATCAATACAATCGAAAGAAAATATTACTCTTTTGAAAAATATTTAAAAATTCATGAATTTGACCTGGATGATAAAGTTTTAAGTACGGCAAAAATCAAATTGCTCAGAAAAGGCAATAATTCCTTAACTGTATTTTTGTCCCCGGCAAAACAAAAAGGAAAAATTATTTTGCAAATAGACGATTCTTATTACATTTATTTCCCCAAGGCAAAAAAATATGCCCGCATTTCGCCCCGTTCAAATATGTTTGGAAGCGTTGCTATCGGTGATATTATGACGCCGCCGCTTTTAGAAAATTATAATTATGCATTACTGGAAAAACAAGAGGATAAAATCCTGATAGAGTTCACTGCAAAGCAAGGGAAAAAAGTGGCGTTTTATAAAAAAATTTCCACCTTTCGTGTCGATCGGAAAAATGAAGGCCTGACTAAAGTTGAGAATTATACAAAAAGTGGTGTTTTGTTTGGGACGGCATTCTATAACAATTATCAAAATGATTTGCCTGTAAACATCAAAGTGACAAATATTCTTAATAAAAACCGTTATGCCGTCATCACCGTACTGTCCGAAGAGCCAAAAGAATTTGACGATTGGATATTTAAACCTTCATATCTGAAATATATTCAATAGTGTTTCCCTGTTTTAAGGTACCTGTATACAATGAAAATTCTTTCGCCATGCATCTTTATGATCTTCATCTGTTTTACCTCCACAGGTTTTTCCCTTGACCATTCCTTGAAACTGAACAGTGACTTTTCAAATCAGGATAACAATTCTGTATTTTATGAAAAGGGGGATATTTATCAGTATTTTTTAACATTGGAAACTCAAGGAGATTATATTCTTTCCGATAATTTATTTCTTAATTTCAGAGATGAAATTTCATTGGATCTTGAAACCGGTGAAGGAGAATTATTCTTGTATTCAATCAATATGGAATATTTTCTCCAGCCCGAGCTTGCATTAAATATTGGCAAAAACAGTTTAAATTACAGCAACTCCAATAATTGGACCTTTCTGGATATTTATGAAAAAAGATTATCGAGAAATGAGACCATTGGAGTTTGGATGGGCAGCATTTTCTATTTTCCCCTTGGGGTAAGTTTATTTTACATACCTGAGATTGATTCAATTCACCATTCGATTGCCAATCAGGATAACGAAGTTGCCGGGGTGTCATTCTCGAAGACAACGGACCATTTGAACTTATATTTTGTTCCAAGTTATAACTTCACTGACAGTCTTCAGTCATATAGACTGTCCGCGAACTACAACAATGAGTTCATGAAAAATTTTATTCTTCAAATTGATACACAATTCTACCAGAAGGATAGTGTTTGCTTCATACGCCAATCACCTTACTATGCCTGGTTAGCCACGAAAAAGGATAAGCAGTTTTTCAATCAAACGGTCATTGGCGTAAAAACTCTGTTCCCTTATGATTTCAGTATTACTACGGAATTCTATTACAATCAGGCCGGATATGATAAAAACGAGTATTCGGAATTTAAAAGCAGACTGCAGGCGAATATAAACAATTTCAGACAAATTGCCAGAGATTATCTTGCATTGCTATACGATTCCCAAACAGATTTGTGCAAATATTATTTAGGCTTCTTAGTAAATAAAGATAATTTCATTGAAGATTTAAGTATAACCCTTGGAGCAAAATTCAATCTTTATGATTTCTCTTACATCCTTTTCAATGAATACGAATACAGCATCACTGAAAATCTCTCCATAACGTCGACAATTGCCTGGCAAAATGGTGAAGACTATTCTGAATTTGAACAGCGCTTTTATAAATTCAGCATGGAAACAACAGTTGTATGGAATTTTTAATTGTTATCGAACACCGGGCTTTTGCTATACTGGACTAAAAAATAACGCCGGCTTTTTGATGATATGCAGAATTTGTGCGGTAATGTTCCTGTCAGCAGGAAAACAGGGAAATTGTAAACTCAGCGCCGTCGGGCGGGTCGGATTTAACTTCAATTGTGCCGTTGTGGTCTTCGACAATGGTGGACACGACAGACAGGCCTAATCCCACGCCTTTTCCTTTTTTCCTGGTTGTATAGAAAGGCTCGAAAATATGCGTCATTATACCTTTGTCAATCCCGGGGCCCGTGTCTTTAAACCTGATAAAGACGGTGTTTTCATCCGGTTTTGAAAAAGTGGATACAATCAGCCTGCCCCCGCCCTGGTCAGCCATGCTGGCTGCGGCATTGGAAATGATATTCATGAATACCTGCTTTAGCTGATCTTCGGATCCCCTGACCAGCGGCAGATCATTTTCAAATAACCGTTCTACATTTACATGATTGATTTTCAACAGGTTTGAGTTGAGCACCAGCGTCTGGTCGATCAGGCTGTTGATATCGCAGGGAACGAGCTCGAGTTTCGACTGGCGTGCGAACATGAGCAGATTGTTTACAATGCCGCTGATACGGCGGGTCTCTGTTTCCATCAGGTTTAAATAATGCAAAAACAGGCCCATTTCCCTGGATTCCACATTTTCTTCCCTGATGATCCTTTGACTGAGCATCAGCATATTCAAAATACCGGATACCGGGTTGTTGATTTCATGGACAACCGAGGAGGCAAGCTTGCCCAAAGAGGCCATCTTGTCCTGGTGAAGCAGTCTTTCCCGGGTATCTTCCAGCTGCCGGGTACACGCTGCCAGCCGTTCTTTCAATTCTTTTTCTTCCCTGGATTCACCCATGAAACGGTCTCCGGTGGATATTATCAAGATAAACTCAACCTTACCACAGGGGTGCAAAATGGTGCAAGTGTCAATCCTGCCTGCCTTACCATGGAAATACAACTGTGGGAATGATCGACAAACTGCCGGATTTTACCACATGGCGGCCATAAACCAGCCCCGGGCATCTACGGGCCATGCACGGCTCTTTTTTCAGGATCACGGGTGTAGGAAAACACCACGTTGGACATGATATCCAGACAATGGGACAAAAACGGATGTTTTATTAAAAAACCATTATAAATCAGGGAGTTGAAATCAGATCATTTCGTTTGCCCACAGGTGGTATCCTTTTTGCTCTTTTATTAAATAAAAACGAAACACCATCAAACATCGAGGAGGTCACCATGGAAATCAGACAAACACGGACAACCTGGAAGCCGGCGGACAAAGGCAAATCCCATGACTGCCTGTGGATGCAGTCCGGTGCGATCAAAAAGAAATACTGCAGCCAGTTTCATGCATGTGACAGCTGCAGGTATGATAAGGCCATGCAGGAGAGGGTAGAAACAGGGCAGCAGGTTTCCTGGCAGAAAGTCATGCGGGAAAAGGGTGGCATAAACAGGGTTTGCAGGCATACCATGACAGGTCGATTCGACATGAAAGCCTGCCCCATGAACTACAACTGTTCACGGTGTGAATTTGACCAGTATCTTGAAGACACCCTGGCACCCCGGATAGGACCGGACAAAACAGCAATGAAAAATATCAAGGGATTTGAACTTGCAGGCGACCGCTTTTTTCACAAAGGCCATGCCTGGGTCAGCATCGAAAGCGGGGGGATCGTCCGTATCGGCCTGGATGATTTCAGTTTCAAGCTCCTGGGTGAGGCGGACGCTTTCGAACTGCCCCTTGCCGGACAGGAACTTCAGCAGGACAAGATCGGATGGGGAATGAAGGTCGGCGGCAACCTTGCCGATGTCAGATCCCCGGTCAACGGGGTGGTTACCCAGACCAACATTTCCGCCGGAAAACAGGCGGCCAGTGATCCATATGACAGCGGATGGCTCATGACCGTTCACAATAACGATATCCGGGCCATGACCGAAGACCTGTTCGCTGAAGGGGAGAGCGTCCTCTGGCTTGAAGACGAAATAGAAACACTGGAAAACATGATAGAGTCGGTGGCCGGGCCGCTGAGCGCCGACGGCGGATTCATCCAGCCGAACGTCTATGGTGCCATGCCCTCCCTGGGATGGCAGAACCTGACCCGCCGGTTCCTTGGAACCTGAATGACTGCGGGCATGCAGCAGGGGGACGGATGAACACCATAAATAAAATAAAAGAGGCCGGCGATGGGGCCTGCAGCAGGAACCATCGCCTCGATGACCTGGAAAGCAGCCGGTATACCGATGATCCGTACAGGGTCAACGCCGTGATAACACCTGTCGGATACAAGGACATCAACGGTGTTGCCCTGCCGGCGGGATATTATCTTCACTCCGGGCACACCTGGGTGAAAATCGGAGAAAACCATATTGTAAAGATTGGAGTGGATGATTTTGCCGCCCGGCTTTTTGGATGTTTTGACCAGGTGGACACCCCTGAAGAGGGAAAACGGGTAGTACAGGGAAAAGCTGCGATACGGGCAGCAAGACAGGGCAGGCATGTCTTTTTTGCATCTCCTGTGACCGGTGTCGTCATGCAGGTCAATCCGGCTATAACCGACGAGCCCGAACGGATAAACAGGGCCCCGTACTCGAAAGGCTGGATTCTCGAGGTGTACTGCCCGCACCTGGTTTTTGACCTCAAACACCTGGCATTCACGGATTATGCCCGGGATCTCGTCCAGGAATCCGTGGACAGGCTCTACAGGGTGCTGGAGCAGGAAAGCGGTCTAATGGCGGCAGACGGGGGCCGGCTTTCCAATGATATATTCGGCAGTGTACCCCAACTGTCCTGGAACAGGCTTGTCGACCTGTTTATCTCAAATCCCTGATGGCATCCGAAAGCATGATCCGGCAGTACCGGCAGAACTGGTCGCTTTTATTATCAACGTCTTCGATACTTCGACAGTAATGCATCATGCATTTACTGTCCCGGCAGTGTCTCAGGTCAAAGGTGTGGCCCAGCTCGTGTACGGCTTCCTTGATAATTCTGCGGTAACCGCTTTGAACCGTGTCCAGGTCCAGGACCAGCCTGGATATGGATATCACGGCTGCGGTTCCTCCCAGCTGGGCCTCCCCGTACACATATGTCAATACCGGGATAAAAAGGTCTTTTTTCGTTATACCCAGTATTTTCAGGCAGTCCGCAGGAGCGTTTGCTTCAAGGGCGGCAAGTATCGGGGTGGATGCGTATTGCCTGCGGTTATCATCCCAGGCGAATTCTATATTGTCAATTACCGGGGCAATGCGGGTGTCGAGCCCGAAGGCCTGTTGAACACCAAATGCCACCGCCTCGATAATCCAATCGGAAATATCGCCGACAGGGGAAATCACGATACCCTGTTTTCGGCTCATGGCCACTTCATATCCCGGTGCTGCCTGAATCAGGTTTTTTCAGGCCGAGCCGCTTGATTTTATTGTACAATGTAGACCGGTCAATGCCCAGGCGGCCGGCACTTTTTGAAATGTTCCACCCTGTGTCGTCCAGCACCCTTGCGATATGAGCGGATTCGACTTCCTTCAAGGTAAGAAAACCGGGGAAATCGAGGGGTTCGGCACTCTTTTTGATGGGCAGGTCCTCAACGTCTATGGTATTGGATTTACATACAACCACGGCACGCTCGACGGCATTGGAAAGCTCCCTTATATTTCCCGGCCATTCATAAACCATGAGTGCATCCATGGCATCCCGGCTTATACGCTGGACACTCCTGTTTATTTCCTGGTTGTACTTGACCAGAAAATGGTCCGCCAGAAGGGGGATATCCTCTTTCCGGCTCCGCAGAGGCGGCATGGTGAAATGAATCACATTGAGGCGGTAGAACAGATCTTTTCTAAAGGTCTTGTCTTCGATGGCCTGCTCGAGGTCTGCATGGGTGGCGGCAATGACCCTGAAATCAGCTGATATTGGCTGGGTACCGCCTACCTTGTAAAAAATTTTCTCTTCCAGCACCTCGAGCAGGTCAATCTGCATGCGCATGCTGATTTCCCCTATTTCATCGAGGAAAAGCGTACCGCTGCAGGCCATTTCCAAACGCCCCTTCCGGGTTTCCTTGGCATCGGTGAACGCACCTTTCTGGTGGCCGAACAGCTCGCTTTCCATGATATGGGGAGGTACGGCCCCGCAGTTCACGCTGACAAAAGGACCGTCTCTGCGCGGACTGTTGGAATGGATGGCCTTGGCCGCAAGCCCCTTTCCCGTGCCGGTTTCACCTGTAATCAGCACGGTCGCTTCTGAATCGCCTATATCTTCGATAAGGCTGAACACTTCCTGCATGGGCGCGGACTGGCCAATCATGTTCTCAAATCTTGACCGCTGCTGGTATTCCTCCTTTAAAAACAGGTTTTCCTTTTTCTGGGACCGGTGTGAAACAAGTTTTTCTATCACGACACCGAGTTCGTTGGGATCGAAAGGTTTCAAAAGGTAATCAAAGGCATGCGACTTCATGGCCTGGACAGCCGATGGGATGGAGCCGAATGCGGTGACCATTATCACGTCGATATCAGGATAATGCTCCTTGACATGCTTTAAGACATCCATGCCGCTGATACCGTCCATGCGGATATCCAAAAGCATGATATCGAAATTTTGTGATTTTATGATTTCAAGTGCGTCTTCACCGCTGGCTGCCGTCTTCACATAGTGCCCGTCCCGCTCGAGCCACCCGGCCAAAGATTCCCTGATGATCAATTCATCGTCCACCACCAGAATCTTTACCTGTTCCATAAATACCCCGTAACCTATAGCTGCGGCCTGGGAAGGACCCCGGCACGCTCGGCAATTTCGGGCACCTTGTGCTCCCATTCAATGGCCATGAGATGTACACCGGCCACTCCCGGCATTTCCTTGAATTCTTCGATCTGTTCAAGGGCGAACCGGATGCCTTCCTCGGCCTGGTCTTTTTTATCCACACCCTTGAGCCTCTTGATCAACTCGTCCGGAATGTCCATCCCGGGAACGAATTTTTTCATGAAATTGGCCATGCCCGCATTTTTCATCGGAGTCACCCCGGCCAGAATATAGCATTTTTTATCAAGCCCCATGTCCACGACCTTTTTCATGAAATCCCTGAATTTTTCCATATTGAAAATACACTGGGTCTGAATAAAATCAGCGCCGGCATTTATCTTGCTCGAAAGCCTGTAGACCCTATACTCATAAGGATCGGCAAACGGGTTGCAGGCCGCTCCTATAAACATTTTCGGCGCCACATCGATCTCTTCGTCATTCATGAAAAGACCCTCGTCCCGCATCTTTTTCACCAGGGCGATCAACTGCATGGAATCGATGTCATGTACATTTTTGGCCTGGGGGTGATTGCCAAAGGTCTGGTGATCGCCTGAAAGGCAGAGCATGTTGCGCACCCCGAGGGCATAGGCCCCCAGGATATCACTGGACATGGCCAGGCGGTTGCGGTCGCGGCAGACCATCTGGAAATTGGGTTCGAGCCCTTCCTGGATCATAAGAACCGAACCTGCCAGGGACGACATCCTGACAACGGCTGTCTGGTTGTCCGTCACGTTTACCGCGTCCACGTTATTTTTCAGATATTGAAATTTATCTTTCAGATGCGCCGCATTGGCGCCCTTGGGAGGGCCGCACTCCCCGGTGAATGCGAAGTGTCCGGCTGCCAGGACCTTTTCCAGATTACTGCCTGATTTGAGCTCACTCATTCTGGCTCTCCTTTATACCTTGATATGGTTCTCTATATATTCCCCTGGACCAGTTCTTCCCTGATGCTTCTCCTGGGACCGCCATCCCTTGCCGGACGCCAGTCCTTGAAAGGCTTGACAGCCATCAGGTCCTCGATTTTTCCCTGTGCCAGTTTACGGGTCACGATGGTATCCCAGATACACACGGTGTCCTTGTTGACTTCGCAGACTCCGTTGGATGAACCTCCGCAGGGACCGTGAAGAAGACTTTTGGCGCACCTTGCAATGGGACACACTCCCGAAAAAAGATGAATGCCGCAGGAACCGCAGCCTGCGCAACGCTCTTCCCATACCCCGTGTTCGGTCGCTCCCCCGAAAAATGTCGTATTCACCCCTGGATAAAACACCTGGTCTTTGTACATTTCAGATAAAAACTGGGGCCCCACACCGCAGGCCATTGAAATAACGGCATCATAGTCGTTAATTGTTTCAGAAAGCTGTGCAACATACTCGTTGTCGCACTGGCGCTCTATAACACAGGTGTCGATATCGATCGGGTTTTCAGCCTTTTTTCTGGCGATGCGCATGGATGAAGCCAGGACCTCTACCTCCTTGAGTCCTCCTACATTACACACCGTGACGCATCCCTTGCACCCTGCAATGAGAATTTTTCTGCTGTTCTCCACCATGGACATGATTTCCGACAGAGATTTGCGATCTGCAACTATCATGATTCACCCCTATCTATTGGGATCAAAGCTGCCCGCTGTTGAAATCCGGCAGGCCGTTCATTGATCGTTAACAATATTTTGAGCCAGGCTTCAGGCCGCCTGGCTGTCCTTGACCGGAGTCGGACCCAGCTGCCTTATTATGCCGGCCATTTCATCGGCAATTTCGGCAAACCGTGCGCCCTGGGCGGAAGACAGGTTGTACATGGCCACCCGTTCCGGTTCCACCCCGATTTCCTCAAGTATTCTTTTGACATACCTGACCTTTTTCGCGGCTTTTAAATTGCCGGAAATATAATGACATTCACCCTCCAGGCAGCCGGCCACGTAAACACCGTCCGCACCGTCCTCAATGGCATTGAGCAGGTGAATGATATCGACACGGCCGGTGCAGGGCACCTGGATGATCTTTATATCAGCCGAATAGGAAAGTCTCATGGAACCTGCCAGGTCCCCTGCGGCATACGCTCAGTACTGGCAGCAGAAAGCAATTATCCGGGGTTCAAATTCCTGGGTCATTTGGTCAACCTCCGTTCATCCATAGTAAAATATATGGGCTGTCATGCGGACAACCGGTTAAAAAGAGCGTCGGTCTTGGCCATGATCTGCCTGTCGGTAAAATGGTTCAGGCTGATTGCCCGGCCCGGGCATTCACCCACGCAGGCGCCGCACCCATGGCACTTGACTGCATCGATCACTGCATATCCGTCTTCATGTATATAAGGAACCTCATAAGGGCAGGTCCTTACACAGGTCAGGCAGACAGCGCATTTATCCTGATCCACATTTGCAACGATCCCTCCCACCATCAGTGAATCCTTTGAAAGAATGGTCATGGCCCTCGATACAGCGGCCCATGCCTGGGAGATGCTTTCTTCGACCGGCTTGGGATAATGGGCAAGGCCTGCCACGAAAAGACCGTCAGAGGAAAAATCCACCGGCCGCAGCTTGGCATGAGCCTCGACCAGGAATCCCTCGCTGTTCACGGGCACCTTGAACTGTTCAAACAAAGTTCTATTAGCTGAAGGCACAACCCCTGAAGCCAGGACCACCAGGTCCGGGTAGATCTGTACCGGCATTTCAAGGACATGGTCTGTCACTGACAATTCCAGGCGGCCCTCGCTGTTCCTCTTTAATTCCGGCATCCTCTCCAGGTCGTACCGGATGAACAGTACACCCAGGGATCTTGCTTCCATGTAGAGATCCTCCCTGAATCCGTAAGACCTTATATCCCTGTATATGACATACACCTTTTTGCGCCGGTCTTTCTTTTTCAAAGCGACAGCACTCTTGAGGCTGTGGGTGCAGCAGATCTTACTGCAGTAAGGATTTTCGTCATTGCGTGACCCCACGCACTGGATAAACACCACCGACCGGGCCTTGTCAATCCGGCTGTCCTTTTCCCTGAAAGCCGCATCCATATCCAGGTGAGTCAGTACATCCGGATCTTCGCCGTACAGGTATTCACTGGGTTTGTACTCCATACCGCCGGTGGCCAGGATTGCCGCCCCGTGCTCTATCACCTGTTCTTTTTCATTGCTGTTGTGCCTGACAGTGGTGGTAAAATTTCCCATGGAGCCGGTGGTCTTTTTCACCTGGGCATCCAGATACAAAGTTATCTCTTCACTGGCCTCTATTCTTTTTTCCAGGTCTGCCAGGTAGGACTGGATATCCTCACCCTGCCAGGTCGTATTCAACTGTTTTGCAACACCGCCCAGGGACCGGGTTTTTTCAACCAGGTGAACCTCGACCCCCTGGTCGGCTGCCCGCAGGGCGGCTTCCATGCCCGCGACTCCGCCCCCGATGATGAGCATCGCTTTTTTGATATCCAGGCTGACCTGGTGCAGGGGTTCCACAAGGGCTGCTTTGGCCACGGCCATTCGGACCAGGTCTTTGGCCTTCTGCGTGGCACGTTCAGGATCATTCATGTGCACCCATGTATTCTGGTCCCGGATATTGGCCATCTCAAACAGGTATTTATTGAGCCCGGCATCCCGTATGGTTTCCTGGAACAACGGTTCATGGGTCCTTGGTGAACATGCCGCAACCACCACCCGGTTGATATTTTTTTCCTTCAATATCTGCTTCATGTTGTCCTGGGAATCCTGTGAACAGGTAAACAGTTTTTCCTCCACATTAACCACGTAAGGCAGGGTTTCAGCATATTTTCTCACGGCTGGGACATCCGCGATACCACCGATATTGATTCCGCAGTTGCACACCCATACCCCGATCCTGGGCTCGCTTGTTGAAACATCGGTTTCGGGAGGCAACTCCCGGGTCCGGGTCATCTGCCACCGGTGGTCCTTCATGATGGCGGAGGCGCTTGCAGCGGCCGCCGATGCCTCCATGACAGACGAGGGGATATCCTTGGGTTCCTGAAAGGCGCCGCAGACAAAAATACCCGGCCGGCTGGTCTGAACCGGCAACAGGTTGGATGTACCTGCAAATCCATGGGCATTGAGATCGATGCCTGTTTTGGCCGCAAACGCCTGTGCATCTTTCATGGGTGCCAGGCCGACGGACAGAACGACCATGTCAAACACTTCCTCGACTGTCCCGCCCGGCTCGGTGGCATACACTATCCGGTAAGTGTCTCCCGGTTCGGGGAATACCGAATGTATCCTGGAACGGACAAACCTGACACCGCTGTCATCTTCGGCCCTGATACTGTACTTGTCAAAATCCTTGCCATGGGTCCGCATGTCCATGAAAAAAATTGCGGTATCCAGGCTTCCTGAACTGTGTTCCTTGGCAATCACGGCCTGCTTGTTGGCATACATGCAGCAGACTCCGGAGCAATAGGCGTGGTCGCCTTTATTTATGTCCCGTGATCCCACGCACTGTATCCATGCGATTTTCCGGGGCTCCTTGTGATCGGACGGCCGGACCAGGTGGCCACTGTATGGGCCGGAGGCCGAAAGAATCCGCTCGAATTCGACGCTGGTAACCACGTTGGGGCTGTGGCCGTAACAATATGAAACCATTTCTTTCGGGTTAAATGGTGTAAAGCCCGGGGCAAGGACAACAGCTCCCACGTTTATCATATGTGTTTTCGAAACCATGCCGTGATCCACCGCATCGGCCAGGCAGGCACCCACACACTGCATGCATTCCGAACAATACCCGCAGTTAAGGCATCTTGCCGCTTCTTTTCTGCCTTCTTCACTGTCATAACCGAGCTCGACCTCGTTGAAATTGCCGGCCCGGTTTTCAACAGGCAGTTCTGGCATTGCAAGCCTTTTTTGAGATGGCAATGCTTCGCTGACCGGCCGGAACACCGGATTTTCAGATTCTTTGACACCCCGGTCCCTCGTCATGTCCGCGCCTGTCAGGTACCGGTAAATGGATTCAGCCGCCTCCATTCCGGCTGCAATGGCTGAAATGGCTACACCGGGACCAGTCTGCACATCGCCCCCGGCAAAGACCCCCTCCCGGTCCGTGGCATAAGTGACCGGATCCACGCGGGTGGTTCCCCACTTTGTGAAGGTTATGCCTTCATCCGCTTCAATTCCGGTCAGGTCCGGCCGCTGGCCTATGGCCGGTATCAGCTGGTCGATCTCTACATCATATTCACTTCCCGGAACAGGTACGGGCCGCCGCCTGCCTGATGCATCAGGCTCCCCGAGTTCCATTTTTATAATCCGGACAGCCTTGACTTTGTCCTTTTCTCCAATCACCTGCTGCGGGGCGGCCAGGTATTCTATTTTTACGCCCTCCTCTTCGGCCGCGCAGATTTCCTCTTCCCAGGCCGGCATCTCTTTGCGGGTACGCCTGTAAAACAGGGTAACCTCAACTGCGCCCAGTCTTACCGCCGAACGGGCGACATCGATTGCCACATTGCCGCCGCCGATGATCCCGACTTTTTTCCCGACCCGGGTTGTGCCGGTCAGGTTCAGTTCCCTTAAAAAATCGACACCCTGGCGGACACCATCAAATGATTCACCCGGAATACCAAGCTCGATTCCCCTGTGTGCTCCCAGGCCCAGGAAAACGGCATCATACCCGTCGGCCATAAGGCTTTCAACGGTTATATCCCGGCCCATGCAGGTATTGCATTCAATGGAGACACCCAGGTTGGTGATCACCTCTATATCCTTGTCCAGCACATGGCGGGGCAGCCGGTGGGGAGGAATTCCCACCCTCAGCATACCGCCGGGTTCGGGTAAAGCTTCGAAAATCGTGGCGTCCACTCCTTTTCTGGCAAGGTGATAGGCAACCGACAACCCGGCAGGCCCGGACCCTATTACTGCCACCTTCTTCCCGATTTTATCGGCACATACAACCTCGATCTGCCGCGGGTCAAAGGAATCTGCCGCCAGCCTTTTCAAGTCCCTTATGGCTACAGGAGCATCCTTTTCACAACGGCGGCAGGCATCTTCGCATTCATGGGGACAGATCCGGCCCAGAACCCCGGGAAGCGGCAGCTGTTCCATGATGATTTCAAGGGCGGTTTCAAACTTGCCTTCCTTGACCATCTGTACATATCCCTGGACGTTCAGTCCTGCGGGACAAGCCAGGCGGCAGGGCGCCCTGTCTGTTTTTTCAATGGCATAAGCAGACGGCATGGCCTGGGGATACAGTTTGAACGCGGCTTTTTTTTCAGAGAGCCCTTCATCAAAATCACTGGGGAGATCAACGGGACAGATCTTGGCACACTCCCCGCATGCCGTGCATTTATCAAGGTCGACAAACCTGGGTTTTTCCACCACCTTGACATTGAAATCACCCTGAGTGCCTGAAACTGATTCAATTTCGCTCATGGTCATCAGTTCGATATTGAGATGCCGGCCGGCTTCGACCAGTTTCGGGGAAATGATGCACATGGAGCAGTCATTGGTCGGGAAGGTTTTGTCCAGCTGGGCCATTGTGCCGCCGATGGCGGTATCGTTGTCCACAAGGTAGACCAGGTAACCTGAATCCGCCAGATCCAGCGATGCCTGGATACCGGCTATGCCGGCTCCGACAACCATTACAGCCCCTATTGCATTTTCGGCCATTTCAATCCCTCCTTATTATAACCCGACATCTGCCAGATCAGGTCCAAGATAGGTTCGCTCCTCTTCTCCCAGTACCCCCATGGCCAGGCAGAGAATGGTCCACAGGTGAACCACGTGATATGACCCGCCGTAAAACTCGCAGATATCTTCTATCTGTCCGTGGCAATTGTGGCAGGGGGCTATGACGTACCTGGCGCCGGTTTTCATTACCTGATCAAACTTGACCTTTCCGTATGCCCTTCGCTGTTCCGGCATGCCGGCCTGCAACGCGCCGCCGCCGCCGCCGCAGCAGAAATTATTGGACCTGTTCGGCACCATGTCGATGAAATTCTCTTCTCCCACTGCGGCCTTGACCACGAACCGCAGATCATTGACAATTTTATCCGTTCCTATTTTCCTGGCAATATTACAGGGGTCCTGGACCGTAAAAGGAATTTTCAGGTCCCTGTTCCAGTCTGAATTGACCTTGAGTTTCCCCTCCCTGATCCATTGGGCGTACAATTCGATGATGGTGGTAAGTTCAAATTTATGAGGGATATTGAACCTGCGCAATCCTTCCAGGATCGCATAGTAGGAATGCCCTCACTCAGTATTGACCACCAGCGGGCTTTTCAGGGTATTGTCAATGTGAAGGGTAAATTCTTCGATAATATATTTCCATCCTTCTTCATCGGCAAGGAACATGCAGTAATTCTCACCGGCCCACATCACTGACGGATAGGTCCAGTCCGCACCTACGGAATGAAGGATTTTCCACAACGGACCCAGCTCCTCCGGTTCCGTGACCGGCTCCCGGGAATTCTGGTTCAGCACCATCATGGCACCCGCCCGGTCCACGGTGACCGAAAGATCCTTGAAACCATGATAGACTTCCTGGATCTCTTCTGCCACATCCTCCACCGTAAAGATGAAATCCTCCTTGGGTACCCCCATGGCACTGCCCGATCGGATATGCTGGTCGCACGAACCCAATATACCCTTGGGACGTTTTTCCCTTGGGATACTTCGCCTGACATTGTATATCAGCTGGGGAATGGCTATATTCATGGGGCAGACACTCTGGCACCTGCCGCACATGGTGCACACCCATGCCCAGGGTGTCTTTTTCACCTCTTCATCCATCCCCAGCAGCAGCATCCGCAAAAGTTTCCTGGGATCCATGTCATATTGCTCAGACGCGGGACATCCTCCAGTACAGGTGCCGCAGGTCAGGCACAAATCAAAATTAGCCGTAGGCATCCGGTGGAGGACCTCGTCCTTGAAGTCACATGCCAGGTCATCCACCTGTAGTGCTTGCACCATGTTTCCCCCTATCGTAATTTGGCTGCATTAAGGTATTTTCCCAGTTTATCCTCTCCGCCTATGGTGATGATATGAACCCCCTGGCAGATATCTTTCAGGCCCTTGACCGTATCGGCAAACAGCTCGATGCTGGCTCTGGTTTTGTCCGGTGCTTTCTCGAGCTTCTGGATCACCCAGTCCGGCACAAGCCCGGAACGGAAATGACGGTTTAAAAATTTGCCCATGCCGCCGGTTCTCAGGATCATGACTTCAGCGATCACCGGGATATTGAACTGCCCCACCTGTTTCATGAACCTGTCAAACTGGTCCAGGTCAAAAATCGGCGTTGTCAAAAAATAGCCGGTGCCGATATTGAGCATGTCTTCCATTTCTTCCATCCCTTTTTTGGGAACATTCTTTCCCCAGGGGGTTTCCACGCCTGATCCCAGTACAAAATCCATTTTACCGGGCAGCTCGTGCCCGTCAATGGTATGACCTGCCTTCAGGTGATCCAGTACTGAAGCAAGTTTTCCCGCATCCACGTGAAAAAACATCGATTCCTGGAGAGTCTCGCCTGAAATGCGGTAATCTTCGGTAAATACGAGCAGGTTCTCGACACCAGTATCATAGGCCAAAGACAGGTCTTTTTGCAGCTGTATCCTGTTTTTATCCCGGGTAGTGGTCTGGTAGATGGCGTTGAATCGATTCTGCCTGAGCATTTCGCAGGTCTTGATGGAATCACCGACCACTCCTTCGAGTTCAATTTCAGAAACAGACACCCCGTCCACACGTCCCCTGACTTTCTTCAGGCTGTCGATCAAAGTTTCGGGGGTTTCGTCTCCCAGAGGCGCCTGGACTTCCGATGTCACGACAAACCGCTTTTTCTCCAGTGACTCTTTTAAATTCATCATCCGCCTCCTTATTCATTTAAGTCCCAGTAACTTTGCCACTTCTTCCTTGAGCCGTGGCAGCGGCAACGGTTTGGAAAAACAGACATCCGCACCATTTTCCTTCATCTGCTTGAATTTTTCATCGTCCAGGTAAGCGGACAAAACGATAATCTTGGTTTTCCGGGTACGTTCGTTGCTCTTGATTTTTCTGCATACCTCATACCCCTTGATATCCGGCATCATGATATCGAGAATGATCAGGTCCGGGGAAAAATGGTTCACCTGGAGCCCGGCTTCGAATCCGTCTGCTGCCGAGATCACTTCATAATTGAATTCATCTTCTTCAAGGGCCTGAACGATCGATTCCACAATGATCAAATCATCATCCACCACCAGGATTTTTTTCCGGCCGTTATCCTCTTTTTCTTCAGGGATGGGCATCCCCTGCTGGCGCATGAACGCTTCCAGATCGGCTTTCAATATCCGCCGATGTCCGCCGACAGTCCTATAGGCCTTTATATGACCGGCTTCCACCCAGTTGATGATGGTTTTTGACGACACATTGCAGAACTTGCTTGCTGTAAAAACAGTTAAAGTGTCTTCCATAACGCCTCCATAGTTTAACCCTTAAAATATACTTATTATAGTTATTATTGATTTTATAATTTGTCAACAATTTTTTTTAATTATATTTTATAAAATAACTATAATAACTAAATATGATCAAGGAAAAACTTACAGGAAGCCATGACACGCTTGAAAAAGGAGCCCTGGTTGATGCGACAAACAGTAAAGGCTGCCGGCAAAAAAAAGATGTTATGACCCTGGCCGGGTCATCAAGGGAAGCTCAATTGTGAAGGTGGTGCCCCGGTTCTGTCTGCTGCTGACCCGGATA
>CAYNHL010000082.1:0-16501 GCA_964397015.1 uncultured Desulfobacterales bacterium
GGTGGATACGGTATTGGCTATGGCGGATCCTGAAATGGAGCCGAACAGCCCTGACGCAATGACCGACACTTTGCCGGGGCCGCCGATCCTGTGACCCACTGCGGCAAGGGGCCAGTCAATGAAAAATTTCTGGGCACCGCATTTTTCCAAAAAAGCACCAAATAGGACAAACAGGATTACGTAGGTGGCCAGAACATTGGCCATGATACCGAACACCCCGTCACTTTTATAGAAGATACTGACACAAAGTTCTGTAAACGGGGCTCCTGCATGGGAAACAAGGTCGGGTGCGAGATATCCGTATACGCCGTAAACCAGCAGGACAGCACCTAGGATAACGAACACGGTGCCCACCACCCGCCGGGCAAGCTCGATACCTATAAGGACGCCTATTATGGCAAACACCATGTCCACGTGCGTTTCCGCACCGGTACGGTAATTGATCTCTTCAAACATGATAATCCAGTACCCGATGGAAACGATGGAAAGCACAATAAGAAGATAATCGACGTACCGCATGATCCTGGTCCTGGATTTGTATAAAAGGAAGACAAGCGTATAGGTTATGATAACGTAAACCCCACGGTGATACTGGGTGGCCATGGGCTGGATTATGGCTGCCCATGAATAGAACACCACCAGGGTCACTGCGCATATGTCAAAAAGAATTTTTTCAAATTTATTGAGCTTATCGTACATGGCCTGTCTTCCTTTTCTTGATCATCCGGAATTATTTCAAGACGCCTTTTTCTTTCCAGAATCTTTCAGCGCCGGGATGGAACGGAGTAACGATACCATTGGGGCCTGATTGAACAGACATGCTCTTAAAGGTTTTTTTCTGGGACACCATGTGTGCCAGGCCTTCGTCTGTATAAATAAGTGACAGCATTTCATAAACGATATCAGCAGAAACGTCTTTGTTGGCCACCCACAGGGCAGAATCCTGGAAAGAATCCACCTCATAGTCAACCCCTTTATAGGTGTTGGGCGGGATGGTGACTTTGGCGAAATAGGGATATTCCTTGTAAAAACCTGACCCTTCCGCATCGCTGTCAAGATTGACCATGGCGATTTTGTTGGTCTGTGCAGCCATCATGACAGCACCGGTGGGATATCCTACAAACAGCCAGAACGCATCCAGCTGGTTGTTGCCGAATGCCTGGGCAGCATCATTGTACCCCATGGCGTTCCGTTCTATCTTATCCCAGATCCCCATGTGGCTGAAAAAGAGTTCACAATTTGCAAATGCGCCGGAACCGGCATTACCGACACCAACCTTTTTGCCGACAAGGTCCTTTACACTTTTAATGCCGGAATCTTCGCGGACGACCAGCTGGGCGGGAGCTCCATAAAGTGAGGCGACAGCCAGAACGTTTTCGTACCTGGCGGGATCGTTTTTCATCTTACCGTTACGCCCCTGGTAAACATGGCCTGAATACACGACACTCATGTGCTGCCGTCCAGAATCGGTTTTTCTGAGGTTTTCCACTGATCCGGCGGAAGACTGGGCCTGGACCTTGAAAGTTTCAGCCGCTTTTATCGGTTTATACACCTGGATGGCATTGGCCACCACCTGGAAAGTACCACCGGCCGGCCCTCCGCCGAACACGAGCCGCTCTTTGGCAAAAGCCGCCTGGCTAAGTGCCAGGGTCATTAAAAGAATCAGTCCCATACCCAGTAATTGTTTTGCTTTCATACCATCCTCCTGTTGATTGTTGACGCGATTATACAGCAAATAGGTTCTGTCTCACCGCCAAACAGGTTATCAGGAGGATACACATGAAACAATTGGAGAAATTCTGATTATGGTGTCAGAATTTTTCTTACTCCAGGATCTCGCCTCTGGCACTGATCACCACCCTGCTGACCGGTATGAGGCTGTTCGACCTGTCAAGGGCCTTTTGAACTATCCCGGGCAGCCCGGAGCAGCAGGGCACCTCCATGACCACGATGGTGATACTCTTGATACCGCAGGTTTCAAATATCCGGGTAAACTTTTCAACATACGCTTCGGTGTCGTCAAACTTGGGACAGCCTATCATCACGACCCTGTCTTTTAAAAAATCACGGTGAAAGGCAGGAAAGGCAACCGGAACACAGTCCGCTGCCACCAGCAGGTCGGCTCCCTTTAAAAAAGGCGCGCTTTCAGGCACCAGGCGGATCTGCACCGGCCAGTGGCCAAGGGCGGATTCAAACGATCCTCCGGTCTGTGCTCTAGGCTCGTTGGCAGCCCTGCAGCCGTCTTTTACAGTCGCAAATGTCTTGAGGCCGGCCGATGGGCATCCACAGGCACACTCACCATGTGAACCGCCGGCTTCATCAGGCGCCATACGCTCCTGCAGCATTTCTTCAACTGCCGCTTCATCAAATTCGTCTGCTTCGCGTTCGATGAGTCTCAACGCCCCCTGCGGGCATTCTCCAAGGCAGGCGCCCAAGCCGTCACAATACTTATCGTCAATGACTGTGGCCTTACCGTCCCGGATCACTATCGCCCCTTCTGCGCACGATGGAACGCACTGGCCGCAGCCGTCACATTTTTCACGATCGATCTCTATTATTTTCCTTGTCACTTTCATTTAGTATCTCCCTGTGATGGTATCAATATTTCATAAGCGATCCGCTTTCCTGGTTCAGTAACAAGGACGCGGTCCAGTTTTTCATTGAATTCGGATCTCTCCAGCTCATTTTTTCCGCCGCATTCCGCCATACGGGCAATCGCGTACGCATCACACAGACATTTGTATTCAAGGGTATCTTCAGGCTTTGGCACATGCCTGTTCTGTATAATTTCACACACACTGGTGATCAATGATTCTTCAGCTCCCAGCCCCTCCAGAATTTTGCGCGGAACTGCTGAAGAATCCGAAGATGGTTCCTGCACGATATCATACAGATAGGCGGCACACAGCAGCACAGCAAGGTCCGCTTTTTCGGCCTTGCCGATTTTTTCGGCAAATCCGGCTGCCTTTGCAATGCGCCCTATCCGCTTGAAATCGGTTCCAAGGTGCCGCTTGACTTCGACTGCCACCCGGTCTTTGAACAAATCTTCCTGCCGGGCGACAAATTCTTCAGGCAGGGTCCCCAGGCACTGCTCGGCAAACCGGCAATAAGACGCACAGCCGAAATCCATTTTGGGATTTACAATCTTTTTCCCGCACCCGGCACAACGCCGGGTGGCCTCATCCTTGAAAAACTCCATGGGATGATCACATTCAGGGCACCGGGTTTCAAAAATCGCGTCTTGATCCCAGTACTGGGTATCCTGTCCGGGGCACTTCATGAAAGCCTCCTTTGTCTGTTTTCTGGTATTGAAAACTAAACATTATCATGTTCTTTTATTTTAAGTTCCGGTTTAAATCACCTTTACTTCATGGTTTGAACTTACTATAAAACAGGAAGCTGTTCCTTGACCTGAGTCAAGAAACTCTTTTTTTCCAAAATTTTTTTATAATGTGAATTTTTAATTGAATAAACAAGGATTATAGCGCATCAAAAAATTAAACACAATCCCACTGTTTTCCAACCTGGCGGACGATCATCTTGAAAAACTTTCATCCATAACCAGGCAGCTTGTGTTCAACCGGAACGACATCATTTTTACCGAAGGAGATCCGGGCAATGGATTCTATATCGTTGAAACCGGAAAGATCAAAATCTACAAAATGTCTATGGAGGGAAAAGAACAGATCCTTCACATCTACGGCCCGGGAAAGCCTTTTGGCGAAGTGCCGGTATTCGAAGGCAGTCATTTTCCGGCATCCGCCGTTGCCATGGAACCGTCCACAATCATTTTCATTCCCAGGGATAAATTTATCGATCTGCTCTCCAGAACACCGGCCCTGGCCATGAACATGCTCGGCATGCTGTCCAGACGTCTTCGCCAGTTCACCACCCAGATAGAAAACCTGAGCCTGAAAGAAGTACCGGCCCGCCTTGCCGGTTATTTCATCACACTGTCGCAGGAACAGGAGCGATCCGGCATGGTGACCCTGCCTGTTTCAAAGGCACAGCTGGCCAACCTGATCGGTACCACGCCGGAGACCATCTCCAGGATGCTGAAAAAAATGTCGGACACAGGATATATAACAGTGGACAACCGGTCCATAAAACTGCTGGATCCTGTCGCCCTTGCCGAACTTTCAGAATCCGGCCGGCTGGACGACCTGTTGCAGGAATAACACCCATGACCCGGAAAGCCGCATACCGGATATACGGAACCGGCCTGGATCCCGCAGCTATCGAACAGATGGAGAACGCCGTCAGCCTGCCCGTGGCGGTCAAAGGCGCACTGATGCCGGATGCACACAAGGGATACGGGCTTCCTATAGGCGGGGTCCTGGCCGCCGATAACGCAGTTATCCCTTATGCCGTAGGGGTTGATATCGCCTGCCGCATGCGCATGAGCATACTTGCAACACCATGGACCGCCTATGAATCTCACAAGGCCTCTTTCAAAACCGCGCTCGAAAACCATACCCGGTTCGGGATGGGAGCCCGGTTTTCAACTCCTAAGTCCCACGCGGTCATGGATGAAGACTGGCAGTTTTGTCCCATTGTATCGTCATTGAAAGACAAAGCCCGTTTTCAGCTCGGAACCAGCGGCTCGGGAAATCACTTTGCTGAATTCGGCCGCCTTGTTCTTCCGCGCGACGATCTGGGAATTGCCAAAGGGGAATATATCGCCCTGCTTACCCATTCCGGCAGCAGGGGAACAGGTGCTTTAGTTGCCGGTCATTATTCAACACTGGCCATACGTCTTAACCCGGAGCTGGGAAAAGAACTCAAACACCTGGCATGGCTTTCCATGGACTCTGATGAAGGCATCCGGTATTTCAAATCAATGGAGCTTATGGGAAGATATGCAGCGGCCTGCCACGACATCATCCACGATTCGATACTAAAAGCCCTGGGTGAAACAGCTGTTGCCTCGATTGAAAACCACCACAATTTTGCTTTCAGGGAAAAACTTGGTCTCAGGCCCGTTATTGTTCACCGGAAAGGGGCTATTCCTGCCTGGAAAGGGACCCTGGGCATAATTCCGGGGTCCATGGCAGACCCTGGATACGTGGTCCGGGGCAAGGGCGCTGAAGAATCCCTGTGGTCCGCCGCCCACGGAGCCGGCAGGAAAATGAGCCGGAATGCGGCCATCAAGCGGTTTCATGTCAACGATTTGAACAAAATCCTGAAAAAAAAGAACATTACTTTATTATCTGCTGGACTTGACGAAATACCTATGGCATACAAAAACATAGAAGAGGTCATGAACCAGCAAAAAGAGCTGGTCGATATAGTTGCCGTATTCAAGCCATCCCTGGTCAGGATGGCGCCGGCAGACAGGAAACAAAAAAGAAAAAAACGGTCGTAAAACCTCAACGCTTTGCCAAGGAGGAACCATGAGTAAAATACTTCGCATCAACACAAAAGACAAATCATTTAAATTTGAAGACATGCCGGATGAATACGCCGGCTTAGGAGGCAGGGCCCTGACATCCAGGATGGTACTGAAGGAAATACCACCAACCTGCCAGCCTTTGGGGAAAAACAACAAGCTTATTTTCGCTCCCGGCCTGCTGACCGGTTCTCCGGCCGCCAACTCCGGCCGTCTGTCGGCCGGTGCCAAATCACCTTTGACCAACGGCATCAAGGAGAGCAATTCCGGCGGATACGCTGCCCAGAAGCTGGCCCGCCTCGGTATCGGTGCACTGGTGCTTGAGGACAAGCCGGAAGGAGATGATTTTTCCATTGTCGTTATCAAGAACGACAAGGTTGAAATTGTTCCGGCCGGCGACCTTGAAAAAAAAGGAAACTATGCTGTCATGGAAAACTTGTGGCAGAGCTATGGCAAGAACACTGCGGTCCTCAGTATCGGCCAGGCAGGGGAACAATGCCTCATGGGTGCCAGCATCAACCAGGCGGACATGAACGGCCGGCCGGGCCGTGCGCATGGCCGGGGCGGCCTTGGTGCCGTCATGGGTTCCAAGAAAATCAAGGCCATTGTAGTGGATGACACAGGTTCTACCAAAACCGAACTTCATGATCCTGAAGCCTTCAAGGCCGCAAACAAGAAATGGGTGGAGATGCTCAGATCCCATCCTGTTTCCGGCCAGGGACTTCCGGCCTTTGGCACGGCCGTCCTGGTCAATGTCATCAATGAAGCCGGGGCTTTCCCCACTAAAAACTTCAGGACCGGCCGTTTTGAACATGCCGCCGATATCAGCGGCGAAAAAATGGCCGAGATTATCACCGAACGTAAAGGGGTGACATCGGAAGGCTGCCATCCCGGATGCGTCATGAAATGCTCCAATGTATACCATGCCAAAGACGGCAGTGTTCTGACAACCGGATTTGAATACGAGACCATCTGGGCCATGGGTGCCCATACCACCATCAGGGACCTTGATGATATCGCCATGCTGGACCGGCTTTGTGATGATTTCGGCCTGGATACAATAGAAGCTGGGGTCACCCTGGGAATTGCCATGGAAGGGAAAATGATAGAATGGGGTGACGGAAAGGCCGCTATTTCTCTTCTGAAAAAAGTCGGTGAATATGCGCCGGAGGGTAAAATCATCGGTAACGGCGCCTCATTCACCGGAGCCGCCCTGGGCGTGGACCGTATCCCGGTTGTGAAAAACCAGGCGTTTCCTGCATATGACCCAAGATCCTGCAAAGGGGTAGGTGTCACCTATGCTACAAGTCCAATGGGTGCGGATCACACGGCAGGATACGGTGTAACAGCCAACATCCTCGGAGTCGGGGGCAGCATCGATCCCCATAAAAAAGAAGGAAACGTGGAGTTGAGCCAGAATCTACAGATCGCTACGGCTGCCGTTGACGCTGCGGGCCTGTGCCTGTTCGTTGCGTTTGCCGTCTTGGACAATCCCGACGGGGTCCCCACCATTGTTGAGATGCTGAATGCCCGGTATGGGCTGAGCCTGACACCGGACGACGTGGTGGCGCTGGGGAAAGCCACCCTGAACGATGAAAAGGAATTCAACCGGCTGGCGGGATTTACCCCGGTTGACGACCAGATGCCTGAAATGTTCCTTGAATCATTCCCTCCACATAACACGGTATGGGATTTTTCAACCGAAGAACTGTCCAAAACACTTGATTTTTAATTGAACTGATTCTGCCCTGCCTGCAAGTTGCCGGGGACAACACACACTGCCTTTTTCCGGCAACTTGCAGTTTACTGAACCCGATCTCATTTTATCTTTCCGACTTTCCTCCCGCTAATGAAAATAACAATGGCCTGTTTATTTTTCCTTCCTGATTGTGATGGCGCGGGCATGGGCGCCAAGGCCCTCGATCTGTGCCAGGGTGGCGACATCCGGGGCTTCTGTATGGAATGCCTCTTTTGAATAGTGTATCAGGCTGGTTTTCTTGGTGAAATGCTCTACGCCAAGGGCGGAGGAGAACCGGGCGGTTCCGGCCGTGGGAAGTACATGGTTGGGACCTGCAATGTAATCTCCCATGGGTTCGGGGGTATAGGACCCCATGAATACTGCGCCGGCGTTTTTAACCTGCCCTACCACGTCAAAGGGGTCTTCTACCATGAGCTCCAGGTGTTCAGGCGCCAGGCGGTTTGCCAGGGTAACGGCGGTATCGATATCAGGCGTTATCAGGATCGTGCCGAACCGGTCCAGGGATTTTTTGGCTATCTCTTTTCTGGGCAGCATGTCCAGCTGTTCCTTTACAAGAGCCGATACCTGTCCTGCCAGGTCTGAAGACGGAGTGATCAGGATGGCGGAAGCCATTTCATCGTGTTCGGCCTGGGACAGAAGATCGGCGGCGATATATGCCGGATTGGCGGTCTCGTCCGCAATGACAAGAATTTCACTCGGTCCGGCTATCAGGTCTATGCCCACTGTACCTGAAACGATTTTCTTGGCCAGGGTAACCCAGATATTCCCCGGTCCCACAATGACATCCACTTTCGGAACCTGTTTTGTGCCATAGGCCAGTGCTGCTATGGACCAGGCGCTTCCTGCCCTGAACACGTTATCGATTCCCACCCGCCCTGCCGCTGCAAGGATGTGGGGATTGACGCTGCCGTCCTTCATGGGCGGGGTCATGAGACATATGTTTTCAACGCCGGCAACCCGGGCCGGAATACCTCCCATGAGTACGGATGACACCAGTGGTGTCTTTCCTCCAGTGGCCCCCGGTACGTAAATACCGGCCGCTCCGACCGGCCTGATCATCTGCCCGAGCACCACCCCTTTTCTCGGGGTATCCATCCAGGAATTTTCTAACTGACGTCTGTGAAAGGACTCGATTTGCCGAACAGCCCTGTCCAGTGCAGATAAAAAAGCGGAATCAACCTGGTTTTCAGCCTGTTCGAATTCTTCGGCTCCAACTTTCAATGTCTCCAATGTTACATGGGGGGAATCAAATTGACGGGTACAGGCAACCAGAGCTTCGTCCCCTTTTTCCCTCACCTCCCTGATGTACGATTCAACCGCCTTTACCTGTTCAGGGGTAAATCCAAGCCCGCGTTCGATAGTTTGCTCAATTCGCTCTTCAGCCTGTATTCCCGGATAGTTATAAGTTTTCATAAGTCCATGGCTTTTTAAAAAGTTAGATCGTTCTCGGTAAAAATGACTATATAGCAGAGCCCGTCTTTCATGGCAATACCCTGATCCTAGGGAAAAATAAATCTTACTTATTGACTATACAGGCTCTTTTTGGGTATAAGTTAAGTTTGTTTTTTGTTAACCCGTTATAATTATGAAGAAACCATATGCAGACAATCAGAGGCTTCCGGGACATTCTGCCGGAAAATATCGAGTTATGGCAACAGGTTGAAACGGCTGCGGCCCGCATTTTTCAAGCTTTCGGGTTCAAGGAGATACGGCTGCCGATCATAGAAAAGACCGGCCTGTTCGCCAGGAGCATCGGGGAAAGCACCGATATTGTAGAAAAAGAGATGTACACGTTTGAGGACCGCAAGGGCGACAAGCTGACCCTGCGGCCGGAAGCTACGGCCTCCGTTGTCCGGTCTTATATACAGCACAAGATGTACGCCACGGACCCGGTCAGAAAACTTTATACCATAGGTCCAATGTTCCGGCGGGAACGCCCGCAGAAAGGCAGATACCGTCAGTTCTACCAGATCAATGCAGAGGTTTTCGGCATCTCTTCGGCCTATATAGATGCCCAGCTGATATTTATGCTCAATGAACTGTTCACCACTCTCGGCCTGTCCGGCCTGACCGCCCACATCAACTCCCTGGGGTGTCCGGCCTGCCGGCCCGGTTTTCAGCAGGCCCTCCTGGATTTTCTCGAAACCAGAAAGGACTGGCTTTGTGAAAACTGCCGCCGCAGGATGAGTCACAATCCCTTACGCATTCTTGACTGCAAGATGACCGACTGCAGCGGGGCCCTGAAAGATGCTCCCGCAACCCTGGATCACCTGTGTTCCGGCTGCAGGGATCACTTTGATATTGTCAAATCCGTGCTGACACTCCAGCAGGTTGAATTTACAGTGGACAACTCCCTGGTCCGCGGACTGGATTATTACACCCGTACAGCCTTTGAGATCCAGACCACCAGCCTGGGCGCCCAGAGCGCCGTGGCCGGAGGAGGCCGGTATGACCGGCTGACCGAAGAGCTGGGGGGACCGCCCACGCCCGCCATTGGATTTGCCATCGGGTTTGACCGGCTGGTGGAAGTGATGGAGGCCTTGAACAGGTATCCGGCCAGATCTGAAATTGACCTGTTTATCCTGACCCTCGGGGAAGAAGCGGCCCAAAAAGGTTACCTGTGGTCCTGTGAACTGGGGCGCCGTGGACTTTGCTGCGAGGTGGATTACAGGGGCAAAAGCATGAAAAGTCTCATGAAACGGGCCGACAGGCTGAATGCCGGTCATGTCCTGATCGTAGGCGAAACAGAGCTTGAAAACAACGAGCTGATCCTGAGAAACATGAAGACAAAAGATCAGCAGACTATTGGAACCAGTGACGTGGTAGAGCGCTGCATGGCGCTGCTGAACCAAAACGATGGATGATGATTTAAGGAATAAATTGTGACAGACTTACTAGGAAACATGACCCGTACCCATGACTGCTCGGAGCTTACAAAGACCGATATCGGAAAAAAAGTCGTTCTCATGGGATGGGTGCAGTACCGGCGTGACCATGGCGGGGTTATTTTCGTTGATTTGCGGGACCGGGAAGACATCACACAGGTAGTTTTCAATCCGGCGGTTTCAACAAAAATGCACGAAAAAGCCCAGAACCTCAGGGTCGAATATGTCATAGGTATTTCCGGAACCGTTGCGGCCAGGCCGGATGACATGCGCAACCCGAAAATGAAAACAGGAGAAATTGAAGTTCTCGTGGATGAACTCAAAATTTTCTCCGAGGCAAAGACCCCGATTTTCCAGATTGAAGACCGGATCGAGGCATCAGAAACCATCCGTCTCAAATACCGGCACCTGGATTTGAGAAGACCCAAGCTGAAACACAATATTCTCCGCCGCCACAAGGCGGGCATGGCGGCCAGGCAGTACCTGGACTCCAACGGATTCATCGATATAGAAACCCCTTTTCTAACCCGGAGTACACCCGAAGGTGCCAGGGATTATCTGGTGCCGTCACGGGTCAACCAGGGGGAGTTTTACGCCCTGCCCCAGTCGCCCCAGCTGTTCAAGCAGCTGCTGATGATCTCCGGATTCGACCGGTACTACCAGATCGTCCGGTGCTTCAGGGACGAAGACCTGCGTGCAGACCGTCAGCCCGAATTCACCCAGATAGACATGGAAATGTCCTTTGTCAATGAGCACCGGATCATGGAAATCGCCCAGGGACTGATTGTCAAAATCTTCAAGGCGGTCCTGGACATTGACTTAAAAATTCCTTTCAAACAGCTGACCTATGACGAGGCCATTGCCCGCTTCGGCCTTGACCGGCCGGACATGCGGTTCGGTCTCGAGCTGTGCGACCTGTCCGATATTGCAGTGGACACGGGATTCAAGGTCTTTGCCGACGTAGCTAAAAAAGGAGGACTTGTAAAGGCCATCAATGCAAAAGGATGTGCAACCTTTACCAGAAAACAGATAGATGACCTCACGGAATTTGTCCTGGTCTACAAGGCCAGGGGGCTGGCCTGGATCAAAGTAAAAGAAAACAGCGAGTGGCAGTCTCCAATCGCCAAATTTTTCACGGAAGATGAAAAAGAGGCCTTGCGGCAAAGGCTTGACATGGAGCCCGGCGATATCATTTTCTTTGTGGCCGATCAGCCCCGGATCACCAACGAGGCCTTAGGACAGCTCAGGAACGAACTGGCCCGGCGACTGGACATGATAGATGACAACCGTTATGAATTCATCTGGATCACACAGTTTCCCATGTTCGAGTATGATGACACTGAAAAGCGCTACCAGTCGCTGCACCATCCGTTTACCGCCCCTATGGAGGAAGATATCGACCTGCTGGAAACAGACCCGCTCAAGGCGCGCTCCAGGGCCTATGACCTGGTGCTGAACGGAATCGAGATCGGCGGGGGAAGTATCCGTATTCATTCCCACGAACTGCAGGAAAAAATATTCGGCTGCCTGGGCATTACAGGCGACCAGGCCCGGGAAAAATTCGGCTTTCTGCTGGAAGCCCTGGAATCAGGTACCCCGCCCCACGGCGGAATTGCATTTGGATTTGACCGCCTGGTCATGCTGTTGTGCCAGGAAGACTCTATCCGGAACGTCATTGCCTTTCCAAAAACCCAGAAAGCGTCCTGCCTGCTGACAAACGCTCCGTCAGAGGCTTCCGGTGCTCAGCTCCAGGAACTCGGGCTCCGGGTATCAAAACCGGCGGTCGTTTCAGACAAAGAGACAAAGACCTAAGTTAAACCTGCTTCACTGTCAGGCGCAGAATCCGACGTAGAATCCGAAATAGACCTGACATGGAGATCGCGCTGGGGAAAGGGAATTTCAATGCCTTCAGCCGTGAACGCTTTATATACGAGTGTATAGAGCGTGTGCAGGACTTTTCCCTTCAGTACGGGCCGGTCTACCCAGCACAGCAGTTCATGGTCAAGACTTGAATCACCAAAAGCACGGAACCTCACCCGGGGGGCGGGATTTTGGCATACATCCGGATGGGACTCGGCCACCTGCTGTAAAACTGCGTGGACCTTGTCGATATCTGATCCGTATGCCACCCCGACTTTGACACGAACCCGGTATTTTTCATGGCGTCCCCCGGCTTCGTTTATGATCTTGGTGTTTCCCATAATTGAATTGGGAACGGTGATTTCCACATCATCCCGGGTCAACAGCCGGGTGCTCCGGATACCGATATTTGTCACTTCGCCCCGCTCACCTGTATCCAGTACAATGAAATCTCCAAGCTTGTAGGGAGCATCCGCCAGGATAAAGACCCCTGAAAACAAATTGGCCAGAGAATCCTTTGCGGCAAAGGATATCGCCAGGCCCAGGATACCTGCCGAGGCTACCCAGGCAGTCAGGTCTATCTGCCAGACAAGGAAAACGATATATACAGCCAGGCCTGCCACCACCACGACAAGCAGGTTGTTGAAAAGGGGCAAAGTGCGGTCCTGAATCAGCCTGAGGCGGCTTTGATCCCGGCTGACCAGGCCCAGCAGCAGCTTGACGGTTCTGCCGGACGTTATGGCCCATAAAAAAACAGCTACGGTCTTCAGCCCGTTGATAGTGACAAGATGAGCGGCCGGTTTCAGGTCAAGCCGGTTTGTCGCCAGCGCCAGGCCCAGCAGGATAACGCTGAGGAAAACCGGGCGGTGCAGGATGTTAAGAATCTGGTCATCCAGTGAAATTTTAGTTTTGCCAATCCACTTTTGCAGCCCCCTGGTAATGAGGATATCGATGATCCTGGCCAGTGCCAGGAAAATCAGGAAGATCAGCAGGGCCTGCAGATACCGGTTGGGCGCCACCCGGGCCACAAGGCCGGCCCACTGTTCGAGCTGCTGCATCATGAGGATTCCTGTTTACGCCTGACATGGAGGATGGGGGTATTGAACACCAGGGCGGAAGTGTCGTTGTTCCGCTTGACCTTCAGTTCAAGGGCGTCCTTGTCAATCTCGAAGTATTTTGAAATAACGGCCACGATATCTTCCTGGAGATCAGTCAGGGTCGTGTCGTTGACCTCGAGCTTGTCATAGATCAAAGAAAACTGGAGCCGTTTTTTGGCTGCCTCTTTGCTGGCTTTCTGCCCGGTAAATTTCCTGATAAGAGCGTTTAACATATAAAATCCTTTATTTGGCACGCTTGAAGGTTTGACTGAGTTTCTTCCACACGCTGGTGCGGTGGGAGGGGACTTCTATGGGCAGATCCGTCTCCCCGTTCAATCGCCTGGCAATCCTCTTGAAAGCTCTTCCTGCCTTTGATTCGTTCTGCAGTACGATAGGCAGCCCCATGTTGGAAGAAATCAGTACCTGTTCGTCCATGGGGACCAGCCCGATCAGGTCGATTGAAAGCACATCCACGACATCTTCATGGCTTAGCATCTCCCCTCTCTCGACCCGCTGGGGTTCAATGCGGTTCACAAGGAGCTTCGGGGTCAGGGAACGTGCGTACAAAAGTCCTATAACCCGATCGGCATCCCGCACGGCTGAAACATCGGGGGTACATACCACCAATGCCTCGTTGGCGCCGACGATAGAATTTTCAAACCCCCGCTCGATGCCGGCAGGCGAGTCCATTATCACGAAATCAAATTCCTTCCTGAGTTTTTTACAGGTGCGCTCCACACCGGCCGTTGTCAGGACATCCTTGTTGTCGCTCTGGGAGGCGGGTATGAGGAACAGGTTTTCGATACGGCGGTCCCTGATGGCGGCCTGGCTTATCTGGCAGCGCTCTTTGACAACATCCACAATATTGAAAACGATACGGTTTTCAAGCCCCATGACCACGTCCAGGTTTCTCAAACCGATGTCCATGTCCACAATTGCCACCCGGTTGCCTTCCAGGGCCAGGGCCGCGCCGATGGATGATGTGGCGGTGGTTTTTCCGACCCCGCCTTTTCCTGACGTTACAACAATTATTTTTCCTTCCAAATCACACCTCTAAAATATATGTAATTCTATATGGTTTCCGGCCATGGCAGTGTTCCAAACGGGCTGGCTTTCATATAGTCGTCAACAACAATCGTTTTTTCAATCACCGATGCAAATTCCGGTATCCCGCCGGGCGCCTCGCCGGTCCCGGCGGCGGAAATGCCGCCGATTGCCACCTGGGTCGGGTTGAAAAACAGGGCAAATACAATTGCAGACTCGTTGTCAGGGCTGCCGGCATGCACTTTGCCTGCCAGTTTTCCCAGCACAATGACATCTTTGCCGGCAATCAGTTCAGATCCGGGATTGGCATCCCCCATCACGACCAGGTGCCCTTTTGTTTCAATTTTCTGGCCGGAACGTACCCGGCCCCTGAGCATGAGAACATCACTTTTATGGTGGGCCCATCCCTTGAAAAGATCCCGCTGGCGGACCCGTTCAACCGGCACAGACCGTTTTTCTGGAGAAGCGGTCACCCGGCCGACCTGGTATGTCTGAGTAAGGTGAATTTTCAATTCGTTGATCAAATCGTCATGGCCCCGGGCACCGTTGACATCCAGCACTATGCTGGCACCGATGGCCAGGTGCTTGAGCCGCTTGAACAACACGTCGATTTCCTGCTTGATCACATCCCTGGAAACAGACGGGTCCACTGTTATCCACAACCCGTCCCCAACCCCCTTGAGTTTTACACAAGGGACGTTTTCTTTGTTCATATTTTCTTTCACTTTAGATTTTGGAAATTGAAGCTCATACCCCAAGTGTCATACCCAAAGGACTATAGAAAAATAGGGGTGGCGTGTCAAGACGGAAAGTATACTAAGTCAGCGCTCCAGAACCTCCCGGATCTTATGGGAAAAATCTATCACGCTATAGGGTTTTAAAATGTATCCCCTGCAGCCGGCATTGAGCATTTCCTGGGCTTTTGCATCTATGGAATAACCAGTGGACAAGAGAACCTTGATTTGCGGATCTATTTTTTTCAATTGCCTGAAAGTTTCCAGACCGTTCATTTCCGGCATGATCATATCCAGGATCACGATATTGAACCAGTCTTTCTTTTCCTTGTAGACGCGTATGGCCTCTTTTCCGGATGATGCGGTGACCACGCTGTATCCAAGCGCCTTGCAGATTTCCTTTCCCACTGTCAGGATCCGTTCTTCATCATCGACCAGCAGCACGGTTTCATTGCCCATGATCAATTTTTCCCTGCCCATCGGCAGATCAGACCTGCTGTCATCATCTGCCATAGGAAGGATAACTGCGAAAGAGGACCCGACTCCGGGCGAACTCCAGACATCGATGGCCCCCTTGTGGTTCATGATAATCTCTTTGGCAAATGTCAGGCCCAGTCCTTTTTTATCCGGGTAACGCTTATGGTCTGCACTGAAAAAAGGAGTGAAAATATTCTCCAGCACACCCGGATCCATCCCGATGCCGGTATCTGAAACCGTTATTTTGACAAACATCCCGGGCGCTACACCATAATTGTCTGCCGTGGAGTTCAGGATTCTGGCCGATTCGGAAACCACCGTGAGCCGGCCGCCATCAGGCATGGCCATTACGGCATTGATTATAATGTTATGGAAAACCTGCTCTATTTGCCTGGCATCGGCATTGACAATCAGGGACCTGTTTGCAAGGCCCGGGTCCAGAACAATGTCTTTTCCGGCAAGATCCAGGTTTTCAAGGATATTCCGGATAAGCCGGTTAATATCCATGGCGCTGAAATAACAGGAATCCACCCGTGCAAATCCGAGCAGCTGGTCTGCGATATCCGATCCTTTGTCAATGCAGTCGATGATTTCCTTGACATGGGGATACAATGGATCCGTGGGAGTGATGCTGTTGAGCATCAAGGAGGCCCTGCCCTTGATGGCCGACAGCAGGTTGTTCAAATCGTGGGCAATGCCGCTGGCCAGCGACTGGATGACATCCGGTGTTTCGCTCTTCAATCTTACATGTTCCATTATAAAAACTCCCGGCTGTTAGTCCAAAGACACTATTCCTTCTTTTATAGCATATCTGGTCAATCCTGCAACGCTATAAATATCGAGCTTTTTCATTATATTCCGCCTGTGAGCCTCAATAGTCTTGCTGCTGACATAAAGCATCGAGGCAATTTCACTTGTACGTTTTCCCTCGGCAATGAGCTGGAGGACTTCGTGTTCGGTAGGGGTTATGTGAATGGAAACAGCTGCACCATCTGCAACCGGATTCAGCATGCGGGATTCAATATAGGTTCTTGCAATGGAGGGACTTAAGTAGAAGTTACCTTTCATGACTTCCTGTATGGCGGTGTAAATTTCCTTGAAAGCACATTTTTTTAAAATATAACCCGATGCCCCGGAATTGAACATTTTATCAATATAATGCCTGGCAGAATGCATGGAAAAGGCGATAATCCTGGTTTCCGGAACGCTTTTTTTAATCCTTGCGGTTGCGACCATACCGTTCTGGCCAGGCATGC